>CAKQVW010000011.1 GCA_934277865.1 uncultured Pseudobdellovibrionaceae bacterium
GGTCTGCGATGACATCGCCGTTTTTTACGCCGGAGTCGCGGTTGAACAAGGGCCGGCGGCGGCGGTGTTTGCGGATCCCCGGCATCCCTACACGCAGGCGCTGTTACGGGCGAGGCCGTCGAAAATCCAAACGGCCCTCGAGGGGCGCCGGCCGCGCTTGGCTGCGCTCCCGGGACGTGTGCCGCGCTCGACCGAGCAAATTGCCGGTTGCGTGTTTGCCTCTCGCTGCGAGAAAGTGATGGTGTCGTGCCGCACACAAAAGCCGCCATTAAACGAAGTGGCGAAACATCAAAAGACGCGGTGTTGGTTAGAAGGAGATTGAACCATGACAAATATGAAATCTGACAAAAAGGCCGATTGGGCGATGGCAATTGGTGTTGCGATCTTGCTTTTGCTTGCAGGCCTCACGGTCAAAGCCGAAGCGGCAAAACCCAGTGCTGAGAAGGTGAAAAAAGAAACGGTCGAAGCCGTCGAGGCTGCGGGTGCTTACGCCGGTGAAAAGCGTGAGGAATTCGCCAAAAGAATGAAGGCCAACATCGAAGAAGTGAATCGCGAAATCGAAGCCTTGAAGCACGACACAAAAACGGCGTCGAAAGAAGCGAAGGCGGCGGCTGAGGCTCGTATCACGAAGCTCGAAAAGCAACGCGATGATCTTGTGAAGAAATACGAAACCTTCGAAAAGTCCACCGACAAGGCTTGGACAAAAATGAAATCGGGACTCGAGAAAGCGTGGGGCGAAGTGAAATCGGCCTACACCGACGCCAAGTCCGAACTCAAGTCCGCGACCAAGTAACAAGAAGTCTGGCTGCGAGTGGGCGACGTACTATTATCTGCTTCCGAACTACAAAAGTCTTACGCTGGCGGTGGCTCGGGGCGATTCGTCCACGCCGTGCATGAGATTTCTCTCACCGTCGGTCAGGGCGAAACCTTGGCGATCGTCGGTGAAAGCGGCTGTGGAAAGTCGACCCTGGCCCGCCTTCTCGTAGGGCTAGAAGCTCCCGACCGGGGAGAAATTCAAAACCACTCGGGCACAAGAATCCCGATGGTCTTTCAAGACTCTCTCGGCTCGCTGAATCCTCGGCGCATGGTTCGCGATCTCATCGTCGAACCTCTCTTGATCCGTGAAAAACGTATTCGCTCAAAAGCAAGCGACCATGCTGTCGCACGAGATCTTGCCTATTCGGCCGGCCTGCAAGACGAACATCTTAATCGGCTGCCACACCAGCTTTCTGGTGGTCAGCGGCAACGGGTGAACATTGCGCGCGCCCTGGCGGCGGATGCGAAGATCTTGGTTTTAGATGAACCGCTGTCGGCTTTGGATGTGTCGATCCAGGCGCAGATTCTCAATCTCTTGGTGGATCTGCAGGAGACACGAAAGATCTCGATCGTTTTTATCTCGCACGACCTCTCCGTGGTTCGTTATTTCGCTCATCGCACCATGGTGCTTTACCTAGGAAGAGTGGTCGAATCTGGGAGGACGGATGAGATCATGACCCGTCCCTTGCACCCCTACACGCAGGCCCTGTTGGCGGCAGATCCGTCTTTGGAGTCGGGTGGGGAGTCGCAGGCGCCGTCTCGGCTGCAGGGCGAGCCGCCGTCTCCCTACGAAGTCTTGCCCGGGTGCGCCTTTGCCGGCAGGTGCCCAATCGCCGATGCGGGCTGTCGGGCCGCTGTTCCACCTCTTCAGAATTTTCAAAATCGGGCCATTGCTTGTTTCAAAGCCGATCGGGCTCTAGGTTAGTCGCCATGGAAACCGTCCAACTTTATTTGGATCGCCTACCACGCGTTCGAAAGCCTGATTTTGATCCGGATACCACGATCGTCATCTTCGATCGCAAACTGCTGACGGCAGTTCCAGGTTTCAAAACCTGGATCGCAGCGTTTCCTCATCGGTTTCCTGTGCGCTCTGGCGAATCGTTGAAATCGTTTTCGTCGTTTGAGCAGACTCTGACCAGAATTCACAAAGCTGTCGGCGACAAAGCCGGTCCTCGCTGGACGGTGCTCGCCATCGGCGGTGGAAGCGTCGGAGATTTCGCCGGCTTCTTTGCGTCGGTTTACAAGCGTGGTCTTAAGCTCGTGCACATGCCGACAACCTGGCTGGCGGCGATTGATTCCAGTCATGGTGGGAAAACGGGCCTCAATTTCGGTGGTGCAAAAAATCAGATCGGCACCTTCTATCCATCCGACATGACCGTGATGGTGAAGTCGATTCTCTTAAGTCTTCCGCCCAAACAGGTGCTGGATGCTTTTGGGGAGTTGATCAAGATCGCAGTGATCGATGGCGGGCCGTGGGTGAAACGGCTTCGCCTTGGAGGCGCTCAAGGCCGCCACCAAGGGTGCTTAAAGATGGCGCTGATGTTGTGGAAGGCTTTGCCTGACGCCGTCGAGGCGAAGATGAAAATCGTGCGACGAGACCCCAAAGAACAAACGGGAGTTCGTCACGTCTTGAATCTCGGGCACACGTTCGGCCATGTGATTGAATCGCTCACGGGGCGAAGCCATGGCGAATCGATCTGGCTTGGCTTTTTGTTCGCGGTCGAGTTTTCGTTGGCCGAAGGGTACTTGAAGCTGCGTGAGGCCGAGGCCTTAAACGAGTGGCTGAAGTTGCAAAGTGCTCCGCTTCAAAAAATTCAGAAAACGCAGATCAAAATCAAAACCGCCGAGGCAAGAAAGCGTCTGCTGCAAGACAAAAAACGCGTGACCGGTTCCGCACGACAGAACGTTCAAGATGAGGTCCGTTTTGTCTTCGTGCGTGGCCTTGGCAAGACGGCCGTTGCGCCGGTCTCGGTGGAAAAGATTTTGAAAGTGGCCAAACAAAACGGGTGGCTCAAGTGATTCGCGTTCAACGGCCGTTTTTCTTTCGCGGTCGAGTTCCGTTTTCGAAATCCTGGTTGGCTCGTGCCTTGATTCTTCGTTCGCTTCATCCACAAGTGCGTATTCTCGATTGGGAAGCGGGACCGGCGGATGGCGAGGACGTGCACCTCTTAGATGCGGCTCTCAAACATTTTGCTTCGGGCGGTACGGACTTTCACATTGGGGAAAGCGGAACGGGGCTTCGGTTTTTGCTAGCGCGCCTTTCTGTGCAAAAGGGTTTGTACACCATAGCCGGCAGCGAGCGTCTTTTGTCGCGACCTCACACCGAGCTGATCCGTGTTCTCAGTCAGCTTGGAGCCACGGTCGAACGGATTGCGCAGACGTAGCGCATGGTGGAGGCGGCGGGTTGGCCAAGTTTTTCTTCAGAGGCATCTGGCTCTCAGGCGCCGGTTGAAATTCCCGTCGATAGCTCGGAATCCAGTCAGTTTCGTTCGGCTTTGCTGTTGGCCGCCTCACATATTCAAGACCCGAAAGCGCGGCCACACTTTGTTGGCAAAAATGAAGTGTCACGTGGTTATCTCGAGATGACCGAGGACTTGGTCGATCAGGTGATAAGTCGCGGTCGCCGCGTCCTTGTTCCCGAACCAGACGCCAGCTCGATTGCGACCCTGGCGGCGATCGTCAAAGCCGGCGCGCCAGAAAGTGGCGCGACCACTGCGCATGCAAGCGAGGCAGAGTTCTTGTGGCGTGAACTCGAGTTCCTGCGCACCCAAGTTGAGGGAACCAAGCAACCGGATCGTGCCTTTTTTCACCTCCACCAATTGCCAGAGGCGGATCTCACAAACGCACCAGATCTTTTCCCGGTGCTGGCAGCACTCGCCAGCTGTGGACTCGGTCCGTGCGTGCTAAAAGGCGCACCTCATCTTCGCCACAAAGAAACCGATCGGATCGCGGAAATCGAAAAGCTCTTAAGCCTTATAGGTGTGGAGTTTGAAACTCGAACCGATGGCATTGTGATCACCCCGATTTCAAAGGCCGGGCGGACCGAGTGGGAGAGACGAAGAAAACAAGGCTTTGCTTACCAGTACAGCCCGCCTTCGGACCATCGCTTGGCTTTTGCTGCAGCCGTTCTGGCCGCACAAGGCGCGCCGATCGAGTTTCACGGCCGCGGCATGGTCGCAAAAAGTTTTCCGATGTTTTGGTCCATCGTCGAAGGTGACGCGCCGAAAGTCGCCATCATCGGACATCGTGGGACAGGGAAAACGGAATTGGCCAGACGCTGGGCGCATTGGCTGGGTGCCCGTGCCACGGCCGTTGATCTAGATCGCGAAATCGAACGACTGTCGGGAAAGTCCACGCGGCAACTTTTTGAAGAAGATGGCGAACGAGAGTTTCGTTTCTACGAACGAAAGGCCTTCTACGAGATGGACACCGAGTCGCGTTCGCGTCTCGGGGCCTTTCTTGTCTCTTGCGGAGCCGGGTTCGATGTTCGACTGTTGGACGATTCTTGGCAGAAGATCTGGGTTCGTCGCGAGACCGATGCCGACGGGCGAATATTTTTTGGGCGTCCGCGCTTGGATCCGGAGCTTTCTCCTCGTGAAGAATCGCAGCGGCGGTTTGTCGCCCGAACTCCTGGTTTCGAAGCCGCCTCGGATCGTGAGTACTGGCTGCCAGAAGGCGAACAAGATCCGGCCGAGCCCCTATGGGCGCAGGACTTGTTTGACGAAGATTCGATTTCCAATATCGGCGGCACCATCACGCTGCTGCCGAAAGGCAACCTTGTCGCCGCGATCGCGCGTTATCTGCGCTGGGGTGTCGCTCGCATTGAAATCCGTGACGATCTCTTTCCGCACGAGACCTATGCTCAGCTTTGGGAACATCTCTTCTCGCTTCCGCCCGAACGGCTGTTGATCAGCTTTCGTGAAGTCCATCAGGCCGAGGCGACGATGGCGCATATCAAACGTCAGCTGGCGCGGCCCGAGACGATCTCGTTTCTTCTTGATTGGTCCTTTGATCAGCGACCGGGCATGCTCGCGCAATCCGACTTTTCGCAAGAGCTGCCGCACGGCCTTCGCGAGTTGCTGAAAGATTCTCGCTTGGGTTTTGTGGCAAGCCGTCACCAGCCTCTTGGCGCCGATGGGATCTCAGCCTGGGAAAATCTGGAGGCGGAGCTTTTAAAAATGCGAACTCAGGTCGTGATGAAGCTCGCACTTCCGACCAAGGACTTCGCAGATCTCAAGCACGGTCACGAATGGATGATGCGATCACCTTCGACCCGAATATTTCTTCCGATGTCGACCGATCACGAAGGCACACCTGCCACGCGCGCGCGTTGGACCTGGTACCGTCTCTGGCGTGGCAGCGGAGTTCCACAAGCTCTGAATTTCTGGCGCGACGGCGCTGGTTCGGCGATCGATCAGCCAAGTTTCTCAAGTTGGTGGAGGCGCGAGCGCTTCGCTTCTGATGTTACAGGCGTGTCTCACCCTTTCGCGGCGGTTTTGGGTGATCCTGTTCATCACTCCCGTACACCGCTTGAACACGATCGGTTTTTTACAAGCTACGGACTTCCCGTATTTGCGATCTCGGTTCGTCGAGACGAAGCGGAAACCGCATTTCTCCTGTTGGAACAGATGGGTCTTCGGGCCGCTGCCGTGACGTCACCGCTCAAAGAAAGTGCCTCCCAGTTTTTCGTCAATCGTCACGGTGAGGCAGAAAGTCGGAAACTCCTTGCGGGACCGGTGAACACGCTGGTGCGGACAGCGCCTGGTTGGACGGCGACCTCGACGGACGCCGCGGGTTTTGAGGCCCTTTGGAAAGAGGCGGAAGACGTCATTTCCCAGTTAAAACTTTCGTGTGACGTGGTGGTGTGGGGCGGAGGCGGAGTTTTGCCGGCGCTCGAGCCGGTTCTATCGCGAGTCACCGCGCAAGGTGGACGCGTGCAGCATTTACGCACCAGTCAGCCGGCCGAGCTTGGCTGGACGCCATCTATTGTGATTTGGGCCAGTGGCGCCCAGCGTGGTGCATGGCCAACGGGTTTCCAGCCACGCCTTGTGGTCGATCTTTCTTATACCGATGATTCTGAGGCTCGTGCGATTGCGATTGAGGCAAAGTCTCGCTACATATCGGGACTGACGATGTTTCGTGTGCAAGCCGAACAGCAGCGCGAGTTCTGGCTGAAGCACTTCGATCGCAAGCTTTTGGAGAAGTGAGGAGATAAATGGCGAATGCCAATCAGACAGGTCAGATCTTTCGTGTGACCACGTTTGGCGAAAGCCATGGCCCTGCCATTGGATGCGTGATCGATGGCTGCCCTGCGGGCATCCCGCTTTCGCTGGAAAACATCCAAGCCGCACTCGATCGTCGTCGTCCTGGACAGGCGGCCTGGGTATCGGCACGGCAAGAGCCTGATCAGTTTGAAATCCTCTCGGGCCTTCACGAGGGAAAGACCTTGGGGACGCCGATTGCGGCCATCATTCGCAACGTCGATGCCCGATCCGGGGATTACAAGGACGTCGTCGACGGAACCAAAAAACGCATCGGTCATGCGGACGATCTCTGGCGCGAAAAGTTTGCTCACGCAGATCTGCGCGGCGGTGGGCGCGCGTCGGGTCGTGAGACCGCAACCCGTGTGCTTGCGGGCGCAATTGCCGAGCAAGTCGTGCGCGCCTTATTGCCGGAGCAAGCGTGTGACGTGGTCTCCTATGTTTCGTGCATCGGGGAACTTGCGCCGTCTGCTGAAGAGCTTGGGAAAATCCGTTCGCACGTCGTGAAGTTTTCTAGCCAGCCCGCGACGACAGGCGCGCAAAGCCGTCGTGCCTTTGTCGATTCCTTTGCGGCACGTTTTCCTTCGCTTGATAGCGAAAAGTCTTTGTCGTGAACCCGCCACGTGGACTTGGGCAACCTGTGTTTCACAAACTCAAAGCCGACCTTGCAAGTGCGTACATGAGCATTGGCGCAACCGCGGGTCTGGAATTCGGCGAGGGATTCGCCGCGACGGGTACAGAAGGGACCGAGTTTCACCGCCAGGCCGATATCGAATCGCAATACGGTGGAATTCGCGGTGGGCTTTCGACAGGCGAGCCGGTGTTTGCACGGGTGGCCTTTAAGCCAACATCCACCGTGATGGATCTCGCAAAACGTGGTCGTCACGACCCGTGTATTGTTCCGCGCGCGATTCCTGTTTTAGAAGCTATGACTTGGCTTGTGCTTTGTGACCACATCTTGTGGTCACGCCTCGATCGTTAGATCACGCGGGCTTTGTAGATATACGCAATGCCGAAAGTGACGGGTCGATACTCAATCGTCTGGAAGCGTCCTGTGGATCGCATCAGCGCGACAAAGTCTTCACGACAAGGAAACTGCGCCGACGAGTTTTGCAGATACTCGTAGGCCGATTTCTGGCCAGTCAGCAGGCCGCCGATGGTGGGCAATACCTTTTCCGAATAAAGGTTGTAGGCCTTGGCGATGAGTTCGTGCTTGGGTTGACCAAACTCGAGAACCATCACGTAGCCGCCAGACTTTACCACCCGAGCGAGTTCCGAAATGCCCTTTACGGGATCCGAGACATTGCGAATCCCAAACGAGATACTCGCGATATCAAAAGACGCATCGGCAAAGGGCAGGTTCATGACGTCGGCTTGCGAAAACTGAACGTCGAGTCCGCGGCTTTGTGCTTTGGCCGGAGCCGGCACAAGCATCTCGGCACAGAAATCCGTGCCAGTGACTTCGCCGGTGGGTCCAACAACCGATTTGAATTCGAGCGCGAGATCGCCGGTTCCTGTGGCGCAGTCGAGAATCTTGTCGCCAGGTTTGGCGCCCGACCAGTCGACCAGGTTTTGTCGCCAGAGGTGGTGAACTCCGCCAGAGAGAACATTGTTGGCGAGATCATAACGACCTGCGATCTGCGAAAACATCGAACGAACTTTTTCCGATTCGGGACGACCCGCAGTTGGGCCGGCCGGCGTTGTGGTTTCCATGTTCATGTGTGTTTCGCTCCGCCAGAATTCGAACGTGAATGAGATTTGGAGGCCCTATCAGCCAGCAGTTCGGAAGTGAGATCTGCCGAGAAGTTGCCAGTGTCCGCAGCTGTCAGCAGTGGACGGCCAACGGCGTTGGCGACGGCCTTCACTCGTTGGCAGAGGTCGGAAAAGTCCTCAAAGCTGAGAGCTTGGAAGGCGTCGGAGAGCGCTTTGTCCGGAACCGGGTGAACTTCACAGATCAACCCGTCGGCGCCAGCGGCGATGCCAGCCAAGGCCATCGGCATGACAAGTTCTCGGCGGCCGGTTCCATGTGATGGATCGACGACGATCGCAAAATCCGTGTGAGCTTTGATCCAAGCGACGGCATTGAGATCGAGTGTGTTGCGAGTCGCTGTTTCAAACGTGCGAATGCCGCGCTCGCAGAGCACGACTTGATCGTTGCCACCTTTGACGACGTATTCGGCTGCGTGAATCCATTCATCGATGGTCGCAGCAAACGCACGCTTCAGCATCACCGGCCGATCGAGGCGTCCAAGCTCTTTAAGAAGTTCATAGTTGTACATGTTGCGCGAGCCGACCTGGAACATATCGACGCTCTCAAGCATGACTTCGATTTGCCGAGGGTCCGTGATTTCGCAGACCATAGGCAGACCAGCGTCGTTCTTCACTTGGCCAAGAAATTCAAACGCGGGTGTGCCAATACCTTGAAAGCTGTTGGGGCTCGTGCGCATTTTGAAAACGCCGCCACGAAGCATGGCTGCGCCGCTGTTTTTGACCGCGGTCGCTGTTTCGCGAAGGTGTGCTTCGCTTTCGATCGAACAAGGGCCGGCGATCATCACGATGCCGGGGCCACCGATCACAAGTTCAGCACCGAAATCGGAGCCATTGGCGGTGTTGCCACCACGGCGAACACGAACCTGCTTGGTGCGCGGTGAAAAACGGTCGGAGGCAGTTTGGTTCGGTTCAAAGGTCATGTTGTCTCAGCTACCATGTCTTGCGTTGACGGTGTACATCAAATGTCGCAGATCCTCACATGAAGTCACGGAACTCTCAACCAGGAAAACTTCACAAATCCTTGAATTATTAAGGTCTTAGCGATCTTCGGTCGGGATCCTTGGTCACCCAGGTGCAATTCACCGGAATTCACGTTAGAAATTCGCCCGATGCTTGAATGGCTGCGAAGTGGTTGGATTCTGGAGCTACGCGAACCCACTGATCTTTTTTGGATCGGCGGGCGCGGCCCGTGCCCCAAAGAGTTGGTTACCCACCGGCAGCTCTCGGCCAAGGTTTGGAACCCAGATTTTTTTGATCTTGAGGCCACGGCGCCCGGCCAGGCGAGCTGGTCGGTTCAGGTGTCGCGTGAGACTCTGCTCACTCTGCTTCTCAGTCTGCTTCCGTCGACTTCGACCAAGCCGCCACGCCTTTTTGTGAACTGGAGTTTGCCACCCGCCAAGGACGCGTTTTTTCGCGCGGTCGCGCACATCCAATCGACGATTCAAGAAGGCCATCTCAAAAAAGCGGTGCCGGTTGTGTGTGCTCGTGGCTACGCAGCCGTCACCTGTCGGCAAGAATTTCTCGTGCAGCGTTTAGTACATGCACTGGGCGCGTCGCGCGGCACCGGGCTTCGTGTGTACGGTCATTGGCAAGACGTCGACGGCATGTTTTCTGGTGTGCTTGGACTGACGCCAGAAGATTTGTTTCGTGTAAGTGGTCACGAACTCACGACGATGGCGGTCGCTGGCACGTTGCCAGTTCCTGCGGCGGCTTCTGATGAAACGGTTCAACACTTACAGCGCGAGCTTTTGGATGACCCCAAGGAACTTGAAGAGCACCGGCTTGTCGTCGAGGATCTCGTGCAGCGGCTCTCAGATAAGACCGGGTCCATCAGCGGTCTTGTTTCCCATGTCGAAGTGGGTGAGACCGAGGCCCTCCGCTTTCGACAGCTGCTCCACCTGGTGACACCTATTCGAGCGCAATTCGCAAAACACCAATTCGAAACAGCTCGCACGTTGCTTCATCGGTTACATCCGACGCCTGCGTTGGGATTGGCGCCTCGAACCGTTGAGCTTTCGTATCTCAAGGAAATTGATGCGACTCTGTTGCCTAGTCCGCGTGCCGGTTTCGGTGCGCCATTTGTGGTGATAGGAGACGAAGTGACCGAGGCCGTCGTGGCCATTCGGCAACTGCGCTGGAAAACCGAAAGCGATTTCAGCGATCGCCTGGAAGTTGAGATCCTTTCGGGATGCGGAATCGTGGCGGCCAGCCAGCCGGAAAAAGAATGGACCGAACTCCAAGCAAAGCGCCAGTCCGTGGGGGATGCGTTGGGCCTCAGCCGAGAAGCGCCCAAACCATTGGCTTTCGCCAGTCGTGTGATCCGCGATTTGGTTTCGCGCGGTGTTCGACACTTCGTGGTTTGCGCGGGCGCGCGCAATGCGCCCTTGGTTGTCGCCCTTGATCACTGGGAAAAACGTTCGTCGGTTAAGCTTGTTGTCGAGTCCTTCTTTGATGAACGAGCGGCGTCGTTCTACGCGCTTGGTGTTTCTCGATCCAGCGGTCGCCCGGTCGCAATTGTGACAACCTCCGGGACGGCCGTGACCGAACTCCACTCGGCAATGGCCGAGGCCGATCTTTCCGGTGTGAGCTTGATTGCGCTGACAGCGGATCGCCCAAAGCGACTTCGATTTTCCGGTGCTCCGCAAAGCCTGCGGCAGGATGCGATCTTTTCTTATTTCACCGGTGGTTCGGTGGATGTCGAAGAAGGTGA
Source organism: uncultured Pseudobdellovibrionaceae bacterium (assembly GCA_934277865.1). Lineage (GTDB taxonomy): Bacteria > Bdellovibrionota > Bdellovibrionia > Bdellovibrionales > JAMPXM01. Next base: position 10,558 of record CAKQVW010000011.1, read on the forward strand.
CGAGCTGCCTCTTCCCAAGGAGTTTGCCACTCAGACTGCCCACGCTCGCCCATGGCATTTGAATATCTGCTTTGAAGAGCCGCTTCTCGCGGACGCCGATTCCCTGTCGGATTTTTCTTTTGAAGCAGTGGAGGCCGAAACGCCAATTGCTGGCCAGCCGCGAGGTCAAACTTCGGACTTCGATCGCGATTGTGCAACGTTGATACAATCGTTGAGGCGACGCTCCCAGCGTGGCGGGATGGCGATTGTCGGAAAGCTTTCTTTCGACGAGCGTGAGCCCTTACGCGACTTTCTATTGAAAACTCAAATGCCATGTTGGTTGGAAGGGTCCTCAGGGCTACGCGGAGACGAGGCCCTTCGCGGGCTAGAACTTTGCTCGGGCGACCGCGTTCTTCAGCGCAAGATCTTAGATGGAGAAATCCAACAGGTGTTGCGCTTTGGCGGCGTGCCGACGACGCGGGTGTGGCGCGATCTTGATGATCCAGGGGTTTCGTGTGTGACGACATCCATCTCCATGTCTCGGTTTGCGGGACTCGGCCGTGGGTCTCACATCCCAGTCACAGATGCCGCCGCGCTTTCGAAACTTTTGAAGTCCGCATGGCAAAGCCTGGTGTCTGAAAAAATCAACACGTCTGGCTCCACACATTCCGCCGAGCTTCAGCTCTTACAAGCGGATCGCGAGGCCGAGCAAAGGCTGTTGGCGCTTTTGGCGAAGCTGCCCCACTCCGAGCCAGCTTGGGTGAGGGCGCTGTCAGAAGAAATGGTTGATGCGGATCTGGTGTATGTCGGTAACAGCCTTCCGATTCGTTGGTGGGATTGGACCGCAAGTCGCAAGCGACCACACGCGGTTGAAGCCAACCGTGGTGTGAATGGCATCGATGGTCAAATTTCGACAGCCCTCGGATGGATGCGAGGAGCTGGCGAGACGCCAAGGCGAGAGGCATGGATCCTGATCGGTGACTTGACGGCGCTATACGATTTGTCGGGACCGTGGGCCATGCGTTTTGAGGCGCTTCGCAACAGCTGGAAGGTTCGCATTGTCGTTCTCAACAATTCGGGTGGGCAGATTTTCCGTCAGGTGTTGAAGTCCGCTCCGTCGGGTTCGGCTCCGTTTGAAAACGCCCACGGCTTGGGATTTCAGGATTGGTCGAAGATGTGGGGCATGGACTACCGAAAGCTCACGCGAGTGGAGGAGCTTGAGGCGTTCCGAGGTGCACTTTCTTCCAGCTGCGTCTTAGAGGTTGTACCTAGCGAGCCTGAGACCGCGCAGTTCTGGAAGGAGCTTCGATGATCCTGATTGCGCTACATGGTTTTTTTGGAGTTCCCGAAGACTGGGACGAGGTCGCAAAAAAACATCCAGATTTGGAAGTGGTGACACCGGATCTTTCGGTGTGGGCGACGCGAAAAGAAGTGACCGACTTTGAAAGCTTCGCGCGTTCGATGAATCGTTCGGTTCGGATTTTGTCGGAAGAGAGAGCAGAGCCTGTGATGATCGTGGGTTATTCGCTTGGGGCGAGGCTTGCCTCGGCCTGTGTGCTGGCAGAGCCAGATCTTTATCGCGCGGCCCTGCTGATGTCAGTGAATCCGGGACTGGCCGATGGCGACGTGGAAGGTCGGCAGGCGCGACTTGAATTTGACCGAGCCTGGGCGATGCGGATGCGACGAAGCGCCTGGGCCGAGACCTGGAAAGCCTGGAACGAACAGGTGGTTTTGAAACCCGGAAGTCGAGCCATTCGCCATGCTGAAATCGTCGGTCGAGAGGACAAGATCACACGCACCCTGGAGGGGCGCCGTGAGGCTTGGGCTCGTGCCATGGAAATCTGGTCGCTTGGGCATCAGCCGGATTGTCGGCAGGCTTTGTTGAGTTGGGCGACGGGAAGTGCGGCCCATCCGCGCCCCTTGACGGTGATGACAGGAACCGAGGATTCAAAATTCACCGAACTCACGCGTGCTTGGATAGGGCCTGCCGCGTCTGGTGTCGGACCAGTACGGCACCGACTGGTATTTGGTGCCGGTCACCGAGTGTTGACGGAAGCGCCAGAAGACGTGGCTTCGGAAATTTCCTCACTACTCAAGTCCCTTTAAACCTGCTAGTGCTGGGCCACTTTCTTAAAGGAGACCTTCCATGACGAAACGTCGCACGACGAAGACCAACTCGGCAAAGTCCACGTCCAGCAAAGCAGCTTCAAAAAAGACGGCTGTTTCCAAGGTCGACCCATCCATTTCGACAATCAAAGCGGGTGCAAAGTGGAAGCCGATGAAACCGGCACGTTTCAAATCGTACTCGGATATTCGCCTGGAAACAGATGGACAAGGAATTGCGAAGATCACGATCGATCGTCCAGAAGTTCGCAATGCGTTTCGTCCGCAAACAGTGAAAGAGCTGTTGGATGCAATGGATGTCGTACGTGACGACTCAGAAATTGGCGTGATCATTCTCACAGGCCAAGGGGATATGGCCTTCTGCTCGGGTGGGGATCAACGTGTGCGTGGAGAAGGTGGGTACGTCGGCGGTGACGGTATTCCTCGTCTCAATATTCTCGACATGCAAAAGGCCATTCGTTCGTGCCCCAAGCCAGTGGTGGCGATGATCGCGGGTTACGCAATCGGCGGCGGCCACGTGCTTCATGTCGTTTGTGATCTTTCGATTGCGGCCGAGAATGCGCGCTTTGGCCAGACAGGCCCCAAGGTCGGATCTTTCGACGGTGGTCTCGGTTCGTCGTACCTGTCCCGAATCGTGGGTCAGAAAAAGGCGCGCGAGATCTGGTTCTTGTGCCGTCAGTACGACGCCAAACAAGCTTTGGACATGGGACTCGTGAACACGGTTGTGCCATTGAAGGATCTGGAAATCGAAACCGTGCAATGGTGCCGCGAAATGTTGGCACTCTCGCCGATGGCGCTTCGCTTTTTGAAAGCGGCTCACAACGCCGACTGCGACGGTCAGATTGGTCTTCTTGATTTCGCGGGCAACGCCACTCTTCTGTACTACCTCAGCGAAGAAGGTTCAGAAGGAAAGAAAGCCTATCTCGAAAAACGTCGCCCAGATTTTTCGAAATTCCCGCGCCTTCCGTAATCCGGGTTTTATCTGAGCCGCTTCAGTGCGGCTTGGCCTTCTTCGGTCCGTAGTCGTTGATAGATCTCCAGCTCTTGCTAGGTAGCGGTTCTTTTGCACGATCCCTTTGGAGCTATGCAAAGTCGGTGCAAAGTTGGTGCAAAGTCGGCGAGAGAACGTGGGCGTGGACCGCGCGAATTGCGATCTGCCTGCTTTAAGGAACGACCTCGAAGCTATAACGAGTTTCCGTTTTGACCGACTGATGAATCAGGCACTGGCCAGAGACCTTTTTCAGAAGTCGCAAGGCTCGCTCGTCATTGGAGGCACCCGCCAGTCGAACTTTCAGGTGACAGCGTGCCATCCAAGGTTTTTTAGACTCGCCAACATCGACCTCCAATTCACAATCGACTTCGAGTGCCCGATAGGTGAGGGATGATTTGGAGGCGATCACGCGAAACGTTGCCGCAAAACAATTTGCCATAGCCAGCGCGAAGAAATCTTCGGGCGAATAGCCTCCACCAGGGCCTTGAAAGCGTACATGGCCCTAGAGTCTCTTGAAACACCGGGGCCGTCAAAATTCTGGAGAGGCTAAACGGTTTTTCCTGAACGAGGTCAAATTCCGTTGAACGCCATCTTTGTGGGTTACACTGAGACGCATGAAGAGCAAAATTTTTTACGACGGCAACTGTGTTGTCTGCGACATCGAAATTGCACACTACAAGCGAATTGCGCCTGATCTCTTTGAATTGGTCGATATCTCGACTTCGGATTTCAATGCCTCGAAGTTTGGGTTCGATGCGGCCAGCGTGAACCGAGAGATGCACGTCATGGGTCCGGATGAAAAGGTGTATGTCGGCGTCGAGGCGTTTCGGCACATCTGGAGTCGGATTCCTAGCTACCGTTGGCTGAGCAAACTCGTCGGACTTCCTGGGATCCAAACGCTGGCTCAGGTCGGTTACCAAGGCTTCGTGCGAATTCGTCCTTACTTGCCCAAAAAGGCGTCTCTCCAGCCCACTTAAACGTTGTTGATGCCGAAAGCTTTCGCTATCAATGTGCCATGACTTCCTCACTTGGCTCATGGTTTCTCGCGCTACGACCCAAAACACTGACGGCCGCGCTGGTTCCGATTTTGGTCGCAACGGCCTTGGTCAAGGCGATGGGCTTTGCCGTACAGTGGTGGGTTTCGGCTCTCGCCTTGCTGGCTTCCTTTTTTATTCAAATCGCAACCAACCTGATCAACGACGCTATCGATTTTGACAAAGGGGCGGACTCGGAAACGCGCACTGGTCCAAAACGTGTCACGCAGTCTGGTCTTCTGACTCGAAAACAAGTTATGACAGGCGCCGGTTTGTTTTTGGCGGCCGCCTTTGCTTGTGGCGTTCCGCTTGTGATGCACGGGGGCCTGCCAATTGTGGTGATTGGAGTCCTCAGCCTTGCGCTGGCCTACGGCTACACGGGTGGGCCTTTTCCATTGGCCTATTTGGGACTTGGCGATCTCTTTGTGATTTTATTTTTTGGATTGATCGCCGTTGGTGGGACTTTCTTTTTGCACACAGGTTTTTACACGGACTTGGTGTTTTACGCCGGCCTGCAAGTTGGGTTTCTGGCGACGGTGCTGATTGCGATCAATAACCTGCGGGACGCTCCGGAAGATGCAAAAGTTGGCAAAAAAACGTTGGCCGTTCGTTTTGGTCAAAGGTTTGCGAAATTGGAAATCACCGTACTTGCGTATGCGCCATTTCTCATCGGCATCGTGTACCAAGAGCGTGGATGGACGTGGGCGGCCTATGGGCCATTGATCGCGGTGCCGTTGGTCAGTCGCCTGGTGCGCGGAATCTGGGCCAGCGAACCTGGGCCGGTCATGAATCGTTACTTGGCGCTTGCCGCCGCCGTTCAAGTGCTCTTTGGAATCGCGCTCAGTGTCGGCCTCTGGTTGGGCGTGCGCTCATGATCCATGTCCACCGCTACCATTTGGTTTTGCGGGGAGCTTGGGGCAAGTCGATCGCCCGATCGACACGCGAAGGGGCCTTGTTGCGATTTCGCATGCACGACGGAGTCGTCGGTCACGCCGATCTTTTTGCGTGGCCCGAGTTGGGTGATGCCGATCTCTCCGAACTTTTATTGAAACTCGCCTCGACCCTTGCCGATCTTGCCGCCGAATTCGTGGGCAAAAACTCTGGCATCGAAGCTGGCGGATTTTCGGAAGCTGCACTGGCGGCCTTGCAAGTGCGGCTGCAGGTCGTGGCAGACGAGGACTTGCGGTTTCGACTGATGCCACGCCTAGTTGATGCGGCAAGAGCCGAGATCACAGCCAGTCGCGAAAAACGTCCCGTGGTAGGTGGCTCGGTTCTCAATCATCGAACGGTGCTTTCGGCCTACAGTATGGCGGTTGGCGACGTGATGAATGCAAGGCGCGGAGGCTTTCCTGCGATCAAGCTAAAAACTCATGGGACCTTAGCGGACGCCGAAGCCTTGGCGCGCCTCAATGGGCATTGGCGGATTGGCCTTCGCCTCGACTGCAACGAACGATCGGATCGCGAAACGTTGCTGCGTTTTCTCGACAACTTGCCGATTCGCATGTTGCAGCAGATAGATTTTCTGGAAGATCCCTTTCCTTTTTCCGTCCAGGCGTGGAGCGATTTTCATCGCGAGACAGGAATCCGATTGGCGCTGGATCGTCCGTCGATGCGTCTTTCTGAATCCGAGCTGGCGGCGGCATTTCTTGAAGGGGCCGCGCAGGTGTACGTGCACAAGCCGCAGTGGACAAGTTCGGACGTGGCCAGACGGTTGGTCGATGTGTGGGGGTCGGCTGCGCCGTCGCGGCCTGTGCAGATGGTTGTCACCTCGGCGCTTGGGCATCCCATCGGCAATCTCTACGCGGCCAGTGTGGCCGCAGAACTTGCGCCCGATGCTCATCACGGCTGTATGACTCACACGGTTTATCGGGACGACGAAATTTCAAACGCTCTGATCGCATCTGGCCAGGTCAAGGGTGCACGCATTTTTGGTAACGGCATCGGTTATGGCCTCCCGGAAAAATCGCTGCAGCAGATTCGCTGGAACGGTCTTAAGGCGGGTGATTGAGAATGACACCCGGCTTGGCACAGGCAAGAGGACTTCAATTGAACCCGCGCCTTGCGCCGCAAGCGAAGACGGTTTTGATGGCGGCCTGGAAGGACCGACGTGACGAAATCGAGATCCTCGCGCCCGGCGCGATTGGAATTCTCACCAGTGGTTCGACGCAGTCTCAGGCGAATGAAGTTTCAATTGTGATTTTGTCCGAGGCTGCGGTGTTGGCGTCCGCGGCCGCCGTGAATCAGCATCTTGCTCTCAAATCTCAGCACGTGTGGGGCCTGATGCTCCCGACCTTTCATGTCGGTGGGTATATGATTCCAGAACGTGCGGCGCTTTCGAATTCCAGAGTCGCGATTTTTAACGAAGATTGGAATCCGTCGGCGGCCGTGCAGTTTCTTGCGGCCAATGCCGTGACCCATCTTTCGTGGGTGCCAACGCAAGTCTTCGATGTGGTCACAGCCGGTTTGGCAGCTCCGGCCAGTTTGGAGGCCGTGATTGTCGGCGGTGGTCGACTGGATCCGTCTCTGAAGGCGCGCGGGCGTGAACTGGGGTGGCCGCTTCTTGAGTCGTATGGCATGACCGAATTTGGCTCTCAGATTGCCACCGAATGTGTGGCCGCCAAGAGTTTGAACACGTCGTCGTTTGTGAGTGCCGGCTGGATGAAAACACTTCCGCACGTCGAGGTGGAAAGTGAAGTGGAAGGAACTTTGGGCAGACTCAAGGTGCGAGGGAGTTCGGGGTTCAGCGGACATCTGGTGGTGGATCTTTCCACAGGCGAATCGCGGCTTCTCCAGCGAGAGAACCGTGAGGACTTCTGGCTGACGCAAGATCGTGTCGAGATTCTGCGGAACGCGGAAGGCGTCTGGTTGAAGTTCCTTGGTCGAGCCGTCGATGTCGTCAAGGTTCTGGGTGAAAATGTCGATCTCGCGCGTGTTCGTCGCGCAATTGCCGAGGTGTTTTCTCAGGCACCGTACAACGGCAAAGACGTTCAAGTTGCGGGCTGGGAAATTGTGGCGTTACCCGATGCTAGGCGTGAACACGAGATCGTGTTGGCATTGGAAAGTGGCAAAACCCACTTAAGCGGCTCAAACTTTCTTCCGCAGTTGCAGCTGGAACTAAAAAACACATTGGCCCCGTTCGAGCTTCCAACACGAGTGTGCGAAGTTCCCAATATTCCGCGTTCTTCCCTAGGAAAAGTAAAGTTCCCCGAGCTCAGAGAGCTTCTTACAGAGGCGTCAAAAATCTAGGCAGGCGCATCGGCGACACCATCGGTTGAAAAAATGTCGAGCGTAAACCGTGACGACGAGGGGCTTTGGCTTGCGAAACGCGTTTAGATTTGTTTTTAGCCGTTTCGAAGAGCTGGTCCGGCTATTGATTCTGACAGATCGCAATGACTACTCTTCGCCGTTTTATATTGGGAAGTCTCGCCGTTCTTGGGCTCTCATGGCAGCAGTCGGCCGCTGCTGCTGAGCTCGTACAGCCCGTGGCTGGGGATGTTTTGGCGTCGGTCGAGACGACGTGCTCGCGAGCCGATCTGACCCCAGGCCTTCCGGCTCGGATTCTGTTTAAAATTATTGATGAGAACCAAATCGAAGCTTGGGCGTGGAATCAAAAAGACCAACCGACGCCGGCGATTCGCCTCCAGGCTCAAGACATTCCGTCACAGCCAGGCTTGGCGCTATTTAATGTTGCCGGTCAGTTGACGGTGTCGGGCGATGCAAAGCTTCTCGTCACTCGCACGGCCCTGAAGTACCGAAACGTCGGTCGCCTGTTGTTCACCAATCGAACGACTGGTGAACTCAGCACCTATCACTGTCACTGATGGCGCGATTTACTACGCGAGACCCTGGTTGACGGAAATGGTTTGCCCGGTGATGCCGGCGGCCAATGGACTCACCAAAAACGCCACCGTGTTTGAGACTTTCTCGGGATCCACCATGACGGCACGAGGGTGCTGCAGCTTCAACGCATTCAACGCCTCGTTGATCGAACCTTTGTTCGGAGGATTGGCCGCCCCTGCGCCGCGTGCGCCCGGTGCTCCGGGTGGGTTTGTTTGCTGAATCAAAAACTCTTCGCTGACGCCGTGGCTGACCACGTTCACGGTGACGTTGTTGGCAATGACTTCTCGAGCAAGGATTCGAGCGAAGTCACTCATCCCTCCGCGTGTGGCGGCCAGGATACCGTTTCGTTCTAAACCATGGCGAACGATGTCGTGCTGCAAGTAGACCACGCGCCCACGTTTGCGGCCCTCTAGAAACTTCAACACGGCGTGGGTCATCATCAGCGGCGAGCGCAGGTTCACGTCCATCAGGCGATCGAGGTCTTCCAAAGATTCGGGATCGCGAAACTCGCGAACGTCGGTGGTAAGAAGTCCGTCGATAAAGATGTCCAGTCCGCCAAAGGCTTCCGCGGCTCGTGAGGCGGCGTCTTGCACGTGGTGGGGTTTGGAAAGATCAGCCTGAATGGCGACAGCGCGTCCATAGCGTTCGTTGATTTCGCGCGTGTTCATCAATTGTTCTGCGAATCGTGACGCTCGTTCGATATTGCGGTCGATCAGCGCGATGTTGCAGCCAAGCGACGTCAATTTTGATGCGATTGACTGATTCACGGTCGTGCACGGGCCCGTCAAGAGCGCGGTACGTTCTGAGAGTTTTAAGCTTGCATCTAAATCTGCCATGGGGCCGACCTCCTGGGGACCGGCCCCGTGCAGGAGGCCGGGGTGTGGGTGTAGTCTGTTTTAATTCTCGAAACGCTCGATGATGACCGCGATTCCTTGACCACCACCGATGCACGCCGAACCAACAGCGTACTTCGCTGGGAGCTTTTTCTCTGCGCGGCGAGTGAGCTCGTACATCAGATGATTCATGATGCGTGTTCCGCTAGCGGCGAGAGGGTGGCCAATGGCGATCGCGCCGCCGTTGACGTTGGTTTTTTCGCGATTCAGACCGAGTTCTTTTTCGACGGCGAGATACTG
>CAKQVW010000012.1 GCA_934277865.1 uncultured Pseudobdellovibrionaceae bacterium
AGCTCTATCCCGTTGAGCTATGAAGTCGTTTTCAAACAAAAAAGAGGAGCCAATGGCTCCTCTTTTACTTTTTTCGGACCGGAAGGTAAAGTGCTCAGTGGGCTTTGACGGCCTGTTCGTATTCGGCCGGTATCTTATACCCATAGGCTTTCGCCATTTCGCGTAACTCACCATCAGCACGATCCACAGGTGAAGTGCCAAGGATCGGAACCTTTGGAGCTGGACGGTTCGTGTACAGCCGCCAAGAGGGGAAGTTTTGCGGGCGTTCTGCGCGCAGAGCCTCGAGGCGCTTGGACTCTTTTAGAACTTGGGTCAAATAGCTGAGCTGCGTGTCGATGCGTCGGCTGTAGAAGTTGTTCAACATATCCATCGTGTCCGACGGAATACGTAGTGCAGGCTCTCCCAACGAACGCATGGCCGAGCGGTGAAGAGAAAACTCCAACTGCGGACCAATTCGCGAAAGGCCGCGGCTTTGCTGATTGTCGTCGGACACGAGGGCCCCGAGGCGGTCTGCCGCGAGCATTTCGTAGAGGTAGTCAAAGAGCCCCAACCATTCGCGGCTCCCTTTGGTCCATGCGTAGTCGTTCATGACCATCTCGAGGTAGGGAAGACGGAATCGAGCTGTCGTATTCAGCACGTACGCCATCATCTCATCACCTTCGAGCGCCTTAAGCATCGTCAGATGCGACTTCAAGAGATCTTGTATCTTGAACTGCTGTACGCCTTCGGATGTCTCTTGAGGTCCAGCCTTCGCCAAGGCGACCAGCGACTCCATACGCATGATGAATGCCATTTGGCGATTCGCGCGATCCGCCCAAGAGAGAACATGGTCGCGGTGATTGAACACCAGCTGAATGCCGTGGTCGATAAACTCCGACTCGCTTTCGCGCCAAGGCATGTTCAGTTCCTTCTCACGAAGGCTCTGATTGAAGTTTTGAACTCGGTCAGGAATGATGATCGAGTTTTTGTCACGAATCGGGCCGACAAAGCGGCCGCCATCGCGGTAGCCATTTTGAAGAATGTCGGTGACCAAAAGCAGGGCTTGTACCCGAGACATACGATAGCTGTCTTGAGAGTAGCCAAGAAGGCGTTCGTGCTGAGCCAGGCCGTCAATATCGAACTTGTTGTTGAAGGCGAACTCGCGACCCACGCCGGCTGCTCCGGTTTTGCGGCGTTCCGCCATGGCTCGGTGAACAAGGCGGAAGTGCGCCATCAGGCCACGAATGACGTGTGCTTGCGAGTCGATTTCTCCACGTAGCAGGTTTTCGCTGCAATCCGAGATCGAGTTGTGAATGCGGAAGATCCGACTGTAAGTTTCCTTGCGAAGTTCTTTAAGCGGTTGAATCTGAGCATTGATCGCACTCAAGCTGGCCTGGCGCGAAGACACCATGTGCCGCTCGAGATGGGCCTTTGCGATATCGCGATACAGTTCGAACATTTCAATTTTTGGTGAAAGTTCGAGGCGCAAAGTTTCAAGGTTGTCATCGAGACGCATCATCGTGATTTCGCGTTCGGTTTCCCAGAAGGTCCAGGCTTCAAAGAATGTCTCGTCGAGGAAAAGGTTGCCACCTCCGCCTTGTGGGAATCCCATCAAGGCGTAGTGTTCGAGATGCTCGATCGGCATACGAGTTGAGGCATAAACTTTGGAACCAGCAGCATTGCGTCGCTTTTGTTCCTCGCAGATCTGGCGGAACTCCGTGACTCGAGATGCCGTTTCGAACTTGGTTCGGAAAGCACGATTGATCTTTGAGACGTCCTCGCGCAATGTTCCCAACATTTGCTCGTTCATCATCTGAAAAAGTGTGCCGATATTGACGCCGCCACTTTCAAGAACGCCGAGCTCGGCCGCATAGTGGAACACAAGCAACATTTCCGACTTTGAAATCGGCCGTTTGTCGGTTCCGTAGGGGAGCCAAGGCGCCAATTCGCCGTTGAAGAACCACTCGAGAATTTTTCCTGCCTCGATTTTGAATACACCGAACCACGTCATGATGGGCAGGCTGAATTTCAGCCGGGCCAAGTGGTAACACATCACCAACATGCTCGGATATGTCGAGGTCAGTTTGATGTTGCGGTCGATTCCGGCAAAGAAGAAGGTCAGGTCCTTCGTGGTTTGGTCCGTGTTGTCGTAGCCACGGAAGTTCTGATCGTGGAACGTATTGAGTGTCTCGAAGCGATTGGTCGCGTCGGCCCACATGACTTGGCCCCGGACAGATTCTTTGAGGGCTTCCTGAAAGGCATCAGCTGTTGAAAACCGTCCAGACGACTGAAAGAAATCGATCAGGATCTTGTTGACGTCTTGAGCCGTCACAAACAACCGATTACGCGAGTAGTGCAAAAGATCGCGCTTCATGGTTTGCACCAAGGCAAGGCGTTCGGCGTCGGATTTTCCTTCGAGAGACTTCTCCCAAAAGACACGGGCCTCATCGATAGTGAGCTTTTTCATCCACAGACTCTCTAGGAGAAATGTGGTGAGAGTCTTTGGAACATCTGTAGTTAAACCGACACTTTCGCCAATCTTGGGGCGAGAGAGAATCGTCGGAGCCAGCTTTCGTCCTAAGGCCTCAGGAGACGCAGCGATTTCGGCGAGACGATTTTGAAGCTCGTTGCCTTCAAAGAGGCGTCGCGCCGTCAGTTGCAGGAGGACGCGGTCACGAGTTGAGTTCGTTTGCGTGCGAGGGCGATCGAAGTTCCAAATGCCAAATTTGTCGGCGAGAACCTGAACAACCTGCGGATCCAATACAGGGGTTTTGGTCGTGCTAGAGAGGTCAAGAAGCAGTTGATCGATGATTTCGCGATGTGAATCCAAACGTTTTTGGTCATTTGGATCACGGGACTTTTGCAGAAGCAATTCGTACTCGGCGGCACTTGCCAAGAAGTGACGAGTCAGTTCCGAGTTTTCGCGCTGATTCAGGTAAACGTGTGCCAGGCGCAACAGCTGATAGTGATTGCGAAGGTCGGCTTCCGATTGAATGGCAGGCGCTTGTTTGACGACTTCAATGATCATCGGAATTGTTGTGGGGTTTTGACGAAACAGTCTGATGTATCGGCATCCGCCGAGATCCTGGTCACAGCCACCAAGGATGGCCTTCGTAAACGCAGCCAAGTAGGCGGCGCGGATCTCGTCCGCTTGGCCGTTGACCTCAGGCTTTATCGCTTGCACCTCAGCCAATACGTCCTGACTGAGCTTGTAAAACGACTCGCGGTCTTTGGCAGTGCCATTGCGAAGTTCGTTGTCCATGGATTCAGTGGCCAAACGTTTTTGCCAAATGCCAAGCAGCGTTCCCTTGTCTCGGCTGTCCGTCAGCGAGGCATTGCCGTCGAGGGATTCGCGGAGGTGAAGATGGGAGTCTGCCGACTCCGTCTTCGATCCTTCATGCTTATTTTTTGTTGTCGACTCGCGTGTGCAAGCCGTCAGTGAGGTCGACAATGCGAGAAGCAGGGAGGTGAGGGCAAATGTAAAACGTGACATTAGAACCTCACCGAAAGCGCGAGCGAAAGAACTCGACGGTATTCATCCACGAACCAAAGAGAGGTTTCCCGATCTTCGGCGCGCGAACCGTTGCTGTGCGAAATCGTGACCGAGTGTTTTCCGTCGGTCCAGGAGAGCGATTGAACATTGGAAAGAGCGCTGGTATTTGTTCCGTCCAAGTAGTGAATGATTCGCGCATTGCCACCCAAGCGGAAACGAAAGCCGCGTCCCAAACGAATGGTGCCGGCGATCGAGTAGCCTGTTGAGCCTTGTGCGTTGATTTCCCGAGTGACGGGACTGAATTCATATTCATTTGCGACGTGGTCCGCCGAAACCGTTTGCAGCAGACCATAACGTCCACCCTGAAACAGCATGGCCCAAGTGATGGCGGCATAGGGAACAGCGTGGAACCCTTCGTACTGACTTGCAAGGGATGTCGGAAGCGAGATCCCGAGACTTGCTTCCAGCGAGCTGCGTGCCCCGAAAACCGGGTTCATCGTAAACGAGCGAGAGGCAGAGAAGTCGATATCAGCAAGTTCCGCCGCGCCATTCCCGCCAGTTGCATCGATTTCGTTAGCGACGGTCGTCATCTGGCCGCCGACCACAAGCGCCAGAGTCACGACTTCCTCTGCGAAGTCGTCATCAAAACCTTTGATCACAGGGCGGTCTAAGATTGTCAGAGTGCCTGAGGCTTGAAGGCGATGAAGCGCTGATTTTGGCTCACGTGGGTGGGCCAGATCTTGGCGAACCGAATACGACACCAGCGAATTGATATCGATTCGGCTGCGTTCGGCATTTGGCGCAATCACTGTTGAAAGCTTTCCTTTTTTTCCATCCTCGTCCAAGGGGTTTCCCGTCAACGAGTTTCGTGATGAGCGTGCAAGCGCCTCATGACTAAAGGTCATCATGCACGACATCAGTAAGAGGAGAGCGTTCAGTTTGCGCATTACTTGCGGTCTCCCGTTGCAGATTGCGATTTTTTGAAGGCATCGCCGGTTTCACGATCAAACAAAACGCGAGTCGTAGCAAAGTCGTCGACTTTCGGGCGAGCCAAGTAAATGGGTGTCGAGCCCTGACGGTCGATCTTGATGTGTGCGAGTCCCGACGGACGAATCTCATACGAGTAATCGATCACATTTCCGCTGGCGCCATCTTTCTTCTCTCTTGTATCGATAGCCTTCAGTAGAGCCTCGCCGCGGCCAAAGTACGTGTCGACGGAAGGTTGAAAACCTTGGCTGACGATCGTACGGAACTCTTGTTCCGGAGCGAAGAGGAATTCGCCGATCGAACGATTCGTCAAGTTGAAGTCTTTGGCTTCATCAAGCAGGGTCATGTCAGTGGTTAGCCCTTCAAAGAGCGACTCAAAGAGCGTCAATGGATCGCCGTTTTCATCCAATACAAATTTCTTCAACTTGTCGCGGTCCCAGCGTGAAGTGGCGCCAACCAGCGAGATGATACGTGTATCTCTCTTTGGTTTGCCAGCCTCTGTCATCGAGAGGAAGCGCAAGATCGTAGACGCCTGATTGACGAGATCGTCTGCCGAGATCTGTTCGTCCTTCATTGGGCACTTCGTGATGTCATCCTGTCCTCGGCAAGATTCTGCTGCAATGTCGAACACCTTGAAGCGTCCAAGCTTGTAGAGCTCGGTGTTCACTTTGAGGCGGTTGATGAATGTCGATGGATCATTGGTGTTGTTCAACCACGCCATGATTGTTGACGTGCTTTCGTCGAAATTCTTCATTCCGGCGCGTACAAACTCGTCTTCTGAACTGGAGTAGGGAATGACTCGGCGGTGCTCGTTTTTCCAAAGCGACGAGTCCGACAGGTCAGAAGGCATGATGACGTCAACATTGGGTGCAACTTTCTTCAGATGCTGAATCATGCGAAGCGTGACATCGAGGTCCGCGTAAACGTAGTTGTCTTCGGTCGCGAGACTCTTTGGAACATAAGGTTTCGAGCTCGAGATCGTGGCAGCGCCCGTCGAGTTCACGATTTCTTTGTTCAATGCCGCAAGTGTCGCGTCCTTGTTCTGACCCGATCGTGCTTCTTTGATCTTCGCCCACACTTGGCGAAGATGACGCTCTTCCATTTCAAGCAATTCGCCTTGGCGTTCGATTTCGATGCGAACGGCCTGGTCGACACAGTTTGAAAGAGTGCGGTTCCAACGCGTGATCTCGGTCAGGAACTCGGTTCGCAACAGGCTCACACGCGCCGTGTAGCTGCGGATCTGCTCACGAATCCGGTCGATCTCGGCTTCTGAAGTTCCTGCCTTTCGCATGTGCTCTTCCAAGAGACCGGTCATGATCTGGACGAACTCTAGCTTCGCGCGCAATGACGAGCTCAAGTTACGAATTGTCTCCGCACGACGTTCGTTATGAAACTGAAGGGCAGCTTGGCCGTGGCCTCCCGATGCGGTTGTTCCGACGTAGGTGCTGTATCTAAAGGTCCAAAGATCCAACGGAAGACGTGCTCCCGCGGTTCCGGGTTTCACACCACGATTTAGGAGTTCACGATCCATGTTGTTCTTGCGAGTTTCCGAACGAATTGCATCAATTGCGTTCGAGATTTCGATGCGGTCTTCGTCAAGGAACTTCGTGATCACAGAATCAAAGAACTTAACGACGTCGATGCGTTCACCGCGTGAAGCAGAGAAGGAGGCAAAGGTGTCGGTTTTCAGAGCAAAGAGGAACGCGTACAGCGTCTCGATGCGCTTGAGTTCGATGCCGTCGTTGCCGAAGTTAAAAAACGGTGCAAGTTTGCCATTAAAAAACCAGCCGATGATGAGTCCTGTGTCGATTTCAAACCTCCTGAAGAACGTGTAGATCGGGAGTTTGAACTTCGATTCGGCCATGTAGTACGCCATCATCATCATGTTCGGATAAACCGAAAGGTATTTGATGTTGCGGCGAATGCTGGAGAACATTTTGTCGACTTTGCTGAAGTCCGATGCTCCCCAGATGTCTTCGGTTGATTTGAGACTGCGATCGAGGAAAAGGTGGATACGCTCGATCCGGCCCAGAAGTTGATTCCACTGCGTTTGAACAGGGTAGGACTGCTCGATGGCTTTTTCGAGAAGGGTCGTCGAAGACCATTCCCGATTCGAGTAGATACCCGCCATGTACTTGTTTGTGCGAACGGTCTGCGCTGCGATCTGAACTTTGACATACTGCTCGGCGACTCGGAGCAAGGTTTTCGAGTCACGGCCAGTGCCACGCCAAACTTCGCTAGCATCCTCGATCGTCAAATGATCACCGAAAATGCGATCGACGATGAAGAAATATTCGTCGCGTTGAAAGCTGTCGTTGAGCCCAAGGTTTTTCCAGATCGCGGGCTGTTTTTCGCGAATATGCTTCACGATGACTGCAAACGAACTGTCGAGGCTATCAAAAGCTTTTTGCTCGTATTCGTCTTGTGACATGCCAGCCGGCGCATTTGCGATCTCTTGTGATTCTTTGATCGCAGTAGCCAAGGACGGCGAGAGTTTTCCGTCATTGTAGAGAAAGTTATTGGCCGCAAGCGAGAGCATACGAGTCGAGGCACGTCCGAATGGATTGTCGCCACGACGGGAATAGCGCCATGGACCAAAGTTGTTGACGAATTTTTCGAACCGTTTGCGAAATGCTGGGTTGGATAGATCTGGATTGAAGCCTGCCAAGATCGTTTCAAACACTTCGATATGCTGAGCAAGCAGTTCTCGCTCGCGTGTCGAAGGGTTCTCAGTGTTAAACGCTTCTGCGTACTGCGAAGCACGCGAAAGGTACAAGAATTCGAGCTCACGGTCCATCGTCTGATTCTTGAGTTCATACGCCATCTTGAGGCGGCGGTAGTAGGTTCGAACGAGGTCGTTTTGAAGCTTCTGAGTGTCCGCCTTCAGTTCGGACGAGTTAGAACGTGCCTTTGACAAACGATCAAGTTCAACTTCCACTTCGCGAGCCGACACTTCCATCACCTTGGAAGCGCCGATGTCCTGTTTGAAAAATCGGAGAATTGCCTTAGAACAGCCCTTGCCAGCACCGTCGCAACCAGACTCGATGACGATCCGCGTGCGTTCGATCCACTCGGCTGCCGCCTTCGGGTCTTGCTGAGCAAGGCCTTCGACTTTTCCATCGCCGACCAAGGCGCGCAGATAAACCGTGAGAGCCTCACGCATTTGGCGTGACGAGGTCACGCGCTCGTTTTCCACATAGGTGCGATCCAACACGAATGGCGCCAGCGCCTTCAGTGCGGCAAGCTTGTCGCCGCTTCCCGCGTTAGATAGCTTCGCGTTCAGAGAAGGAGCATTGATCGCCTTGAGGGCTTCCACATCGATCTTCTCGGATGCCGGTGCAAATACGACTTCGTCCGATTGACGCGGCCCCTCGTGCTGTGTGACGGGAACCTCGCGTTTTGTGCAGGCCATGACTGTTGAAGTCAGGAGCACCGATGTCACTAGAAGTGTCTTCATGTTTTTCATCAGCTTGCTCCTATTACTTCGTCGCCAGTTGATCGAGGACTTCTGGTAGCCAGTAGCCGTTCAAAAGAGCGGCGGCTGACACGATCACACCGACACCATCAAGCGCTCGTTCACAACGCTCTTGAGTTGGACCTTTGCCGTCAGCCGTCGTGCGAAGTTTGTAGTAGTTTTGGAAGTTCTCGTTGATCGACTCAAGGAACTTGATCTGCTTCGACGGGTCGGAAGCGATTCCATCCATAACGAAGAAGCCTTCAAACTTGGCTTCCTGGCTAGAGAAGAAGCTCTCCAGGCCGTCGTTGTCGCCGCGGATACACGCGTCGACTGCCGACTTGTGCATGTCTTCGAGCTTCGTCTTCACGCTGTGTGCAGCGAGGACGTCGTCGTACGCCTTGTCATATTCGATGTGGTAAGCCAAAACGTACGCCGTCTTGTTGTCGAGGAAGATCGGCTGTTTTGAAATAGGATAGATGAAGTTGCGGCTTTGGCCGCGAGCGATCACCTTTCCACCCGGCAGCAAAAAGACCTGGTTCAAGGAAGAGGCTTTGTTGCTGTAAGGATCAAACAATGTGCCCACCAGCTGAGTCACGCGAGTGGAGTCACCACGGTTTTGCATTTCCATGATGATGGCTTTCACCGACAATCGGAATTGCGACTGGTTGCGAAGACTTTCGACGAAGTCTTTTGGCAGACGAATCGCATCGTTCCCCATCGCCTGTTGATCGAGGAAGTAACCCAGCGACAACACCGGAAGGCCGATTGAGGCCGATTCACCTTTTTTAGTTTCTGTTTTGATGTTCTTCTCAAGCGCCGACGCCAAGGCGCTAGTGAACTCACGCGAATAGAGCGTCGAGTAAGAGAACAATCCGTCTTGGCCTGTGAAGCGTGGGATTGGGAACATCCAGCCGCCCAACATCGTGTACGGATACGGTGTGGTGAGCGCATTGACCGCGGCGATTTTCAGCGGGAACACGGACAGCGTCGAATAAGTTCCGAACACCGCCGAATAGTCCGTGGTGCCGTCGCCTCCGATAACTTGAGCGGAGATCGAAGCGTTGTCCCAGTTCATACGTGTGCGATCAGGCCCCGGAGTGTTCAAAAGATTTGTGATCTCTTGCACAGCTTTGCGGTTCACGCGGCAGAGTTCCTTGAGCTCAGGTTTGCGTTGGAAGATGCCTTCCAGAGTCGAGCTACCTTGGATTTCTCCACGGCAAACTCGTGAGAATTCGTCGAGGTCACGTTTGCTTTGCGAGATCGTGCGAATTTCTGACTCATATTTTTGTCGCATGTAATCGTAGAACACACGAACTCGACCCAGCGAGCGAAGCGACGTGTACCACAGTGCACCTTCTGCATAATCGGGATCGAAGCCACGAGCATCCGTGAAGGCGTGGATGCGTGACACTTTGTTGACGTTCAAGTCGTCGAAGTAACTCGAGACGATGGTGTCGGCGTCAAAGCCGCGATCAAATCGGTTGCAGTAAGGATCAGCTGAGAACGTCGCATGGAAGTCGTTGCACTGCGGGAAATACGAAGTCTCAAAATCTGGATTCTTCGGATCGCGATCTGGAATCAAACCGCTAGCCGGAAGCTTCGCGAATTTGAACTCTTGGTCGTCGCTGTTTTTACGGAACGTCGGATATTCCATGTTGTAGAGGTAACGAAGTGTTAGCTCGTCTTGGAAGCCGGGGGCGATTTGTTCGTAGGGCGTGAGCAGCTCTGTCACTGGGTGACGATAGCCCATGACCGACGTCGCATTTGTCATACCACTGGCTGCGCGCTTTTCGAGTTCGGCAACATACTTGGTCGGAACCGAACCTTTTGCGGGCAAGATGTTTTCTTTGAATTGGTGACCAAGTCCCAAGAAGTGTCCGAACTCATGAAGAATGAGTTCTTTTACGACTTTTTTAAGTCCTTCTTCGTAACCAACTTTGGATTGTACGATGCCTTCCGCAATCAGCGGAGCCACGTCAACGAATCGACGATCGAGATCGTGAACGACGCCGCTCGTGATGCGTTGGAGGTAGTCGGCTTGGTTGTAGTTGAGGCGACGAAGCTTCTCGTCCGAGCGGAGATCACGCTCGTCTTGTCCAAATACCGAGGCGCGATCGGCGGCCGAAGCACTCTTTGGGAAGCCAAAGACATGTTTACCGTGGCCGAAGTCGGCGCGCGCCGAGCGAGACTGAAGGTCTTGCATCGTGCGGCGGTAGGAATCCATCATGTTTTCCGCCATCGCTTGCGACAGACCGTCAGCCTGGCGGCGCGCTTCGTTTGCCGCCTGGCCCGCGAGCGCACCTTTAGCTTTTGGATCCAGGTCTTTTGCGATGCGGCCCGCGAAGAACGAATTCAGCGAGTTCTGCATGATGTTTGAAACCGAGCCTGTGCGCATGCTGTCGCCCATGACGGACGCAAACGGCGTGAGACCACGGTGGCTAAAATAGGTGTCGAAGGCTTTCGGAGCGAGGTTGGAGGCCGCCAGTTTTCCATTGCCGGCAATTCGGCTTGCAGCACTTCCAGAACTTGCAGATTCAAGATAACCCTTCACGTAGGCTTCAAGGTATCCACCGTACATTGTGATCTGACCCCACAGGATCTGACCGTTGCGCACGTCGGCCGCAGCCATTCCAATTCCAAGAGGAGAGACTTCCGAGATCTGACGGTCGTCGACCCACACCATCATGGGATAACGAAGGTCAAAGGCGTGCTTCATGGGCTTTTTGTTCAGACGGAACGCCGCCGGACGATTCTTTGAACCGTCGATCTTAGCAAAAACAGAGTTCCACTGGTCGATTGTCTCTTGCGCCAGCGGTTCGTATTCCTTTGGGAAGCCATGAAGATAAACATCTGTGGTTTTCGAGAGATCCCACTTTGCAGCCGACCAGACTTGGTTGACGCCTTCGCGTTTTTCACCAATCACATGCAGCGCATTTAGGTGCTTAGCATTTTTTGTGTTGTAGGGAGTTGGGGAAAAGTTCTTATTGTGTTCAAACGCTTTGAAGTTGAAGCGGATACGTGCGCCGACCATTGCGCCCCAAGAAGGGTCCTGAACCGAAGCGGTGAAGCCGAAGAAACCGTTTTCTTTGTCCCATTCGATTTCGTCGACTTTTGTGATTTGGCCCGTGCGCGAGCTCCAAAACATGGCCAAGTCCCAGTCCCGGATGCTCATGCCATCAAGCGCGAGATCCATCAGTGGACGTGCCGAGTAGTGCGAACGGCCTGAATTTTTGATGAACTCGTTGGTGTCGCGACCGTAAGAGTCTTTTGCTTTCTCATAGTAATAGTGATTCGAAATTGGGATGACGATCGCTTCTTTCCAGCGATTGCGATGCGCTGGATTTTCTCCATCCGGGAAGCTTGGGTTGACCAAACGTCCAATGAGAGCGTTTTGTGTGACTTCGAATTCCATGTTGCAATGGCTCGTCATGATCGCTGCGTGTGTGAGCCACGCCGAGGCGAGATGACCAGTTTCCGAGATCGGTGCCCAGCCACAGAGGAACGTGCGGCGTTTCACCACATTTTTGGTTTGGCCGTTAACTTGAATTTGAGCCGACGATTCGAAGAATGTCTTCTCGACTCCCATGTTGTCGGTCGAGTCGACCGGAGGAGGGGTTTCCGTTGAGGGCGTGCGAATTGTACAAGCTGTGACCGTGATCGCGAGTACCGCCAAGAAGGCCGCGGCAACAACTCGCTTTTCGAAACTTGCCTGTGTCTTCGTATTGTTGGTCATTTCATTCCCTCACGTTTCAGTTTCTTTAAAGCTCTTATTTTCCAGTTGCCGGGCTTGCCAATTTTCCCGGGCTCTCTAAGTGGGCCGTGTCGCGTTCCATACTTGAGCGGTCAAAGCGGCGTTTTGCGGCCGCTTGGGCATCACTCGCATCTTGTGAGAGGGGTCGGCCGTCGACAGAGAACGCCTGTGTATGGATTTGCATCGGGCCCAAGGTCGCTGCAATTGACGCTGGCGATTGAAAGGCTGTTGGGCGACGCGCCTCTTCGGCTGCGATGCCAAAGAAGGTCGCGATAAACAGAAGGAGCAGCCAAAAGCTCACGACATCGGATTCACTGCCTTCACGGTCGTGAGCGGACTTTGACTTGTTGGTCGTCTGTTGTTTTGGATTCGTCATCCCAACCTACCTTCAAAAAGATCTGATCGAGTCATGTTGATACAAGCCTCGGGCCTATATTTCTGGGTGCTGTCAAAAACTTAGACGGCGAATTTAACTCATGATTTTGGAATATCAATTGGCCCGCGCGGAGTTACCTACGCCTGTTTGGTCGCAAGGCTTTGGGGGACTGACAAAAAATGGCGCACGGTTCCAGCGTGGAACCCTCTATTTCTAACTGCTTGGTATTCAAGAGTTATCTAGGTGTTAAACCATGTTGGAAGATGGCATTTTAGGTAGCCAATCGCCTTCAGGCATCGCTAAGATTTCTGACGTGCAAGAAACAGAAAGCTCAATCAAAAAAGTACGTGTGTTGGTCGTAGAGGATGAGGCGGATATCCGTCGTATCTTAAAGGACCTTTTGGAAGCTCAAGGTTTTCAGGTCGTCGATCTGGCAACGGGACATGCAATATTGCATCAGATTGAGCTTCACGAACCCGATGTTTTGCTTGTGGATCAGATGATGCCTGGAATCACAGGTGTCGAGATCATTGCGCAGGTTCGTAGGGACGCGCGCCACGCTTCTTTGCCAATCATCATGGTGACTGGTCTCAGCGGCGAAGAGGACAAAGTGAAAGTCCTCAACTTGGGGGCCGATGACTACGTCACGAAACCCTTTTTGCCCAAGGAGCTTGCGGCTCGTATCAACGCACTTGTGCGCCGAACGGCAGCCCGCGAACTAGCCGCTCAGAGCGAACCGCAGGAGCTCATCCGCGGTGACATTCGTATCGAGCTTCGCTCGCATCGCACATTTGTGGGCAATGAAGAAGTGCAGCTCACGCTGACGGAGTTCAAAATTCTGCGCGAGCTTCTGAAGCAGGTGGATCATGTTCTCACGCGCGAGCAACTCCGCGAGCGAGCTCTTGAGAGCGTGAACGTCACGGACCGCACAATCGACGTGCACATGGCCTCGCTTCGCAAAAAAATGGGCCCCATTGGCGACATGATCGAAACCGTTCGCGGCGTAGGCTACCGCCTCGCTCGCTAAGTCCCACTTTCTCGCTCAAACACCGGAGCCCCAATCTTTCGATGCTCCTGCATCGAAAGCAGCGTAGGCGGGAGGCCGTAGCGTCGCCAGCAGACGGACTAAGGGCAGGGAGGTTAACTCCTCTGCCCCTCGTTAGGTAGGTCGTTTAGACAGGTTGTCGGCCACTATATGATTCCGCGATCGCGGGAGCAGCCGGTGGGACCTCTTCTTCTCTCGCTGTGTCTGGGCATCTACTTATCCCAGTGCTACTTCTGCCTATCGCAGTTTCGCTATGCAGCTTTTTGAATCCGAGGCAGCAGACTCTCATCTGCCTGGGACTTCGGCGGTGTCGCCGTCGTCTTGATAAATACTAGAGCATTAGCTGTGCCAGCCATTTGTCTGGCGAAAACCAAGTTTTCGGAGTCAGTTTGCAACTTGCGAAAGTTTTCGGAGATCGCGCGCGATTGGTCGCTATGAGGATGGCAGGTGGCCCGGAACGCGATGGATTGGTTATAAGCAGAAAAATGGGCGAAACCGGCTTTTTCCATAAAAATCTCTAATGTCTGTTCCGAGGGCGACCCAAGAGACCATTTGACCCCGCCGGGGTGACCGCAGGGCGAAGAGGCCCCGGCGATTCGCGATTTTTCACATTGTCACGTGGGCCGGAGAGGGTCTTTGCGTCTCCAAAATCGTCTCGGATTTCGACAGTCATGAAATCCTGAGAATTTTCAAAGGCCTACGAGGCTAGGCTGTTGAAACCTCCCAGTTTTCTTGAAAAGGGGGCCGTTGGCAGGCAGTGACGAAAATCGGCGGGATCTGCCAAGAGGGCGGAAAACAAAGGGGGCGGGGGATTCATTTTACTCAGTCATTCTAGTTACCTAGGGAGATTTGCGGGTGGTCAATAATGGCAGGCAAAGCTTTCAATGAAATGCCGGGCACTCGCCTTGCCTTTCAACTCGGCAGGAGTCGATGACGATGATGAATCTTGCCGGCCATCAAAATGGTCAGACAGATAGAACCAAGAAGAAGGCGAGTGTGCTGACACGGCTCCCTCTCTTTTTGCACACTCTCTTGCGTCGCCGGAAGTCGCTCGTCGTTTTTACGCTCGCGATCCTTGCGGGCTTCACCCAGGCTTGTGCGCCACAGCTCTCACCACAAGACGCCTGCAACTTCGTCATGAGTGGCGACAGTCAGCGCGTCTCTTGGGGACCCGCAACTCCGGTTGTCCTTTATGTTGATAGCTCTGTTCCATCGGAATTCTACGGCGCGATTCAGGCGGCTGTTGTGACGTGGAACCAATCGCTTGGACGCGAGGTTTTGAAAATCGGCGGTTGGACGAACTCCTATCCGTCTGAGCGCCAAGATGGCGTGAACGTGATCTATTTCAATCGCAAATGGCCGGAGACACAAAAACGCAAGCAGGCCGTTACAACCATCTGGTGGGCCGGCGATCGTGTGTACGAAGCGGACATTAGTGTGAACGGCAACGCCTCTCACTACGAATACTTCTGGGGTTCGAACGTCGTGTCTGGTCGAGTGGATTTCGAATCTCTGATTCTTCATGAGTTGGGACATGTCCTTGGCCTCGAGCATCCACATGTGGAGGCTCAGGGCACGGTCATGGCTCGCGAGTTACAGAAAGGGCATTTACGCCGCACGCCGACGCCGAGCGATGTGGCAGATCTCAAGTGTGAGTACTAGGGGAAATCCCCTCGGCTGCGACTGAGATCGAATTAGAAGGCGAAGGAGTTGAGCGGCTTATAAAAGTTCCAAAATGGAACTTAAATGCCGCAAAGTCCCTCGACGTTTGTAAGGTTATTTAAGTTGAAGCGCGTGATTTCACTCGTAACGATAGAAAGCACTGGGAGGTCCAAGTGTCGCAGAAATTCCCGAACAAAACGAATGGCCACAAAACTAACGGCCAGAAAACAAGCGGCCAGATGGTGAACTCGACCTCACATGTTTCGACGAGTTTGGCGTCGGTGGATTTCGAAACTTTCGACTCGGGAGCTTTCAACACGCGCGCGTACCACGAGTTGCTTGAGAATCCACACATCGAGCTCGACGGCCTTCAGCGCTTGGAAGAGAACCTCGCTCGCCTTGAGGATCTCCACGGCCGTCTCCAATTCCTCATGCGCGACATCACGTCGCTGCTTAAGAAGTAAAAACTCCCTCTACTTAGGTTGGGGCAACAGATGGCCCTTAACCTCGCCCATTTTTTTAGGTGCCGTTTTTTTTCCTGCTGTATCCTTGAACAAAGGGGGCAGGATGCCTTTTTCCCGTCGGCTCAATTTTCTCGTTTCGATTTTGTTTGTGCTCTTCTTTTTGGAGAGTGAAACGGCACGCGCGGCAGACATCCTTTACATCGGGGACTCCCACTCAACCGGCGGTTTTGGTGAGGTCGTTGATGCAAGCTTGAGAAAAATCAAAACATCGTCGGGTCAAGCCGCCAAAGTGGTAAGTCTCGCCGCATGTGGCTCCGCGACCAGTGACTGGCTCAAGTCGCGCGGGCCTAACAGCAAGTGCGGCATTCGCAGCTGTGATGCCGCAGGTGAGTGCAAAACTGCACGCACCGGTCGCTTGGATCCAATCGTCGTGCTGCTTGAAAACGAGGCGCCGAAAGTCGTTGTGGTGGCGCTTGGAACGAACATGTTAAAAGCGCGCGTTGGTGATGCGATCAACGACGCCAAAGCGATGATCGAAAAGATCAAAGACAAGGGCGCCGAATGTGTGTGGCTTGGTCCACCTCAAGCAGCTCTTTCTTATATGCCAGAACTGCGATTCAAAGAGTTCGTTGAAATGTTCAGCCTCGGCATCGAAGAGGCGGGCTGTCGCTTTGTTTCGAGTCTCGACAAAACGGACCGCGGAAATATCAACGACCCGATGGGTCTCCACTATGGGAAAAAAGATGCCGAGCGCTGGGGGGAGAAAGTTTCAAAAGAACTGGGACCTCTGATTGACGCCGCACTCGCCGCCGACAGCACGGCTGTTCCGGCAGCGGCCGAAGCCGCCGTAAAATAGCGCCATCAGAAGATCGCACTTTTAGCGTTTCGGAATGGTGATGGTGATGGCACCGTCTTCGCCGATGTTTTTCACAATGCCTTCACGCACGATCGGCTGTTTAAGGGCAAATTCCTGGCGCCATGTTTGATAGTTGCTGGTGGAGGAAATGCTGCCGGCCACTTCACGTTTGTCGCTAAATTGTCTGGTGGCCGAGATCCAAGCGCGTCCGTCTTTGACACGAATGTCGACTTTCTCGCGCTCATGAGCGGGGACCTTGGCGTAAATCGTATAGCGATTTTCGTCTTCGGCGAGTTTGGCTTCAAATGTCTGAAGGCGATAGAAGGGGTCTTCTTGGCGCGCTTCCATTTTACTGTGCTTGGCATCGTACTCTTGTTGCTGCCGGTAGAGGGCTTTTAGGTAGCGCTCGTTTTGGCCTTCAAGAGTTGCGCGTTGAACGGACTCATTGCGCTTCAGACGAGCTTGAAAGTCGGCCTCTTGTTCGCCAAGTGTGGCTCGGTGCAGCTGTTCTCGCTCATCGATTTTCGTGCGAAGCTCGGCATTGTCTTGTTTGGCTTTTTCATGGTTCAAACGCGCTCGTTCTTCGGATTCCTCTTTGAAGAATTCATCTTGCTGGTGCAGCGTTTTCCGGATGTCTGTTTTTTTCGCCTCAATCGCCTGGTCGCCTTCGCGCTGAACACGCTGAGACTCGGTGGAGTATTCGCGCTGCATCTTTTCGTTATTCGTCAGGAATCGCGTTCGAGAATCGGCCAGTTCGCGACTCTGCTTTTGATCAAGCTCAGAGCGGCGCTTTTCGGCTTCAGACTGGGTCTGCTGATAGGCGCGGTGAGCCTGAGTGCGCATGTCGCCGACGGCGCGATTGGCGGTCAGACGCTCCGTTTCGAGGCGCTTTTGGTGATCTTGTTTTAACTGAGTCGCAGTCTCGCTATTTTGACGTCGAAGTTCCGAGGTCGAATGGTCGGCCTGTTTTTTTATCGTCTGCAGCTTTTCTTGTGCCTGTTTTTGTTCGGAAGTGAGTCGGTTGTTGTTTTCCGATTTTTGCTCGGCGAGTTCACGATTGAAGCGCTCTTGCGTTGTTAGGAATTCCTTGCGGCCACGCTCTTGAAGGCGTTGATGCAACTGCGCTTGTTCGTCGAGTGACTCACGCAAACGGGACTGAGAGTCCTGCAGTTTTTCTGTGTGGTTTTCACGTAAGTGCTGAAGTTGCACTTGTCCACGTTCCTGCTCGGATTGAATTTCGCTTCGAGAGGTGTCCCGAACCGCGGCACTTCGGGCTTTGAGGTTGGCGTATTCGCGTTCTGTGTTTTCACGCGCTTGGCGAATCTTTTCCTGGCCGACTTGTTCGGTCTGACGGACGCGTGTCTCATTGGTCTGCTTGATATGATTGACGGCAGCGGCGCCGGCTTCGCGCGCTTCGTTTTCGATGCGGGCGTTGTTGGAACGAATACGACGTAGCTCGGCGTCGTGCTGGGACTGCAGCGAGGCCTTTTGCTCAAGATGATCGTCCTGCATCTCTCGAATCTGCGATTGGCGGGTAATCGACAAGTCAGAGGCCATCGTCTCATCCCCTCCATGGGATGTGCTTTCAGCTTATCATGCGTGTGAACAAATCGAGTTTTCTCGACATGCTCGAGGAGGGGAATTTCGCCCTAGGTCGCGGTTTAGCGAGGTGGCGAGGCTGGATTTCGGTCGAGGGCTGGAGCGGCGGCTTGGTCTGGTGCTGGGCAGAGAGTCCCGGCATAGTCGTTTCTCTCATAGCACATCCACGTTTGCTCGATCGAAACCGATTCGGACCGTTTGATGGGAAAGTATCCGGCGTATTGAAGGTCATCAAGACGGCTAACGACCTCGCGCTCGGTGCCGGTTTCCGAGTTCACAACTTTCAAGCGAAACACGCGAAACTCTGCCTGTGCGGGAAACCCGCAAAGAAACAGTGCAACTGCCAAGGTTGTGCGAAGAGATCGCCGTAAGCCTGTCATACAGGCCTATCGGCATAATTGAGGTCGTTATTTACAGCCCGAGGAGGACCTCAGTGCTTGAGCTCGAAATTGCTCTGGATGGCGTTTTCGACGAGGTGGAAATAGGCACGGATCATGAGGTCACGCTCGAGAGCGTTGAGCGATCTCAGAAAGCGTTCTTTGTCCATCAGCGTTGGCTTGTCTAAGAATCGCGAGAGCAGGCTTTGAACGCGCTCCATATTGCGAAGCGTGAAAAACTCTTTCTCGTCTGTCGGAGACATCATCACGCGTGTGACATCTTTTTTGTCGAAGAGAAAGTGTACGCCAAGCGTGCTTTGGTGAATCAGGTACTCAATCTGCGCGGTGTCTCGCGTGGCCTGTTGTTTTCCAAGCCCAACCTGGAGTTCCGCCTTCCCGCTGGTGTCCAACGGATCGCTTTTCACTTCTTCAGGTAGGCTTTCGTCACCACTAGTTCCGTCGGGGTGTTCATTCTTGAAACCCGTGAACCGAGACCCTCTCGAGCCTCCGCCTCGTCCATTGCGCATAAGCCTCCCTGCTTTCTGCTTGGTCGTCCTGTCCTCTGATTTTGAGACAACTCGTCCTTAAGGCCGTCTCAAAATGGAACTGCCCTATTCTGGTTAAGTTTTTCGTCTAGACGCAAAGGAATTTTCGCGACTGACCGCGCTTTCATCATCTCGATTTAAGCCAGCCTTTCCGCGAGAAGCAGAAGAAGAGGTTAGGGGGAGCCAAAACACACGTAATTTGACAGGGTTAAATGGAGGACCCAGAATAAAGAGAAGGGGGGCATCGGCCTACGCTGAGCTCCGTCTCGAAACGAGATAGTCCACTTTCTTGGAAGGGAGTCGACGACTGATTATCACCCGCACTCTGAGACTCAATGCTTGCGCTTTGAGTTCACCCGAGAGTGCCGGGGAGGTGCCGAAAGAGGCGTTGAGATTAAACGCTTCGAGCGCACCCGCGACCTTGGTCTGGTCGGCGCGGCTTAGACGACACTACAAGATCGGGGGGACATATGTCTCATTCATCTCATTCAGGTTCTAAGGTCGGCGCACGCACGGGAGGCGCTGCGAAAGCCGCTCGTAAAGCCAAAGGCCCACTTGTGAAAGATCCCGTGAAGGATCCGATTGTGATCGACGAAGCCAAGGGCCTCGTTTTTGATTCGGAGCGGGAACTCTACCGCTATTTCCAACCCCAGATCTCGATGCTTGAAGACGAAGTCCTCGAGCACCATACGTCGGATGATATTCCGGCCGCTGAATTTAAAAAGTATGAACCGCTGCTCCAGCAGGTGATCGATGATCCAGATGAAATCTGGCAAGACGTGATT
>CAKQVW010000013.1 GCA_934277865.1 uncultured Pseudobdellovibrionaceae bacterium
GGAGTTCGGCGATCAGGCGGCGATCTTTTTTTGCCTGGCCGACATAACGTTTGCCGCCAACGTCGAGGAAGATTCTCCAGATCGTTTTTTTATCGGCCAGATTGTCGTTTCGTCTTTCTGGCGTGGAGAAGCTGACAAAAACCGCTGCTTCAGAGCTGTTTTCTTGAAGCGACTTTTCACGTTCGCTGGAAAGCTGAGCGGAATCCCATTGATAGTACTCGGCCTGCCGCTGAATCAGCGCTTCGCGAACTTGGCTATTTAACACCGTCGCTTTGAGTTCGAACGTGTTGTAGAGGCCTGCGAATTCAGAATCACCCGTCGAGTTTTTTTCGATCACTTCGGTATGGGTTTTCGGAATACTGATCCCTGGAACTGTGGGCTCACGTAAGGGAGCCTTTCCGCCCGAGGAGCACCCACCAAGAGTGAGTGTCAAAAAGTAGAAAGACCAGAGGCGAATGAGTTGAGAGGTGGATTTCATGAACGGCCTCCTGAAGTGAGTCTTAGGCTACTTGGAACCAGGTAAAACGAGCCCCAAAAATGCATCGAGATCGTCCATCGCACGCTCGCGTTCGATGTCGTTGAAAATCTCGTGATAGGAGTTCTCGTAGATGATGAGCTTCTTTTTTTCGGCGCCTATTTTTGGGAAATACTCTTCCGTAGCCGGCCGACTGACGATGCGCTCGTCGCCTGCCGCCTGAATCAATGTTGGCACCTTGATGCGGTCTGCACCGAGGTTCACTTTTTCAAACCCTTCGAGCATGCCAAAATACATCGCTGGCGAGATTTTGTCGTGGCGAAGCGGATCAGTTGGATACCTTTTCCAGCGCTCTTCGACATGAGTCAGATGTTCGTATCGAATGTCATTCGGCAGGGTCACTTGTGGCAAAAACTTTAGCAGCAAGCTTGCCGCCATTTCTTTGACCGGAGGAATCGGCATTGAGATTCCAAGCGCAGGGGAACTTAAAACGAGTGCCGCAGCCGGAGCGGACTCTCCTTGATCGACCATGTAACGAAGCGTGATGAGGCCCCCCATCGAGTGTCCCATCATGACGATTGGCAGCTTCGAGTTTTTCAGAGGCCCCGCGCGTAAGTGGCGAACGAAGCGATCGAGATCGCGACTGTAGCGATGGAAGTCGTCGATGTATCCACGTCGGCCTTCGCTGCGTCCATGGCCGCGAAGATCCATCGCGTAGATGTCCCAGCCGCGAGGTGCAAACTCGAGCGCAAATTCATTGTAGGCTTCCGAGTGTTCTGCGATCCCATGGGTCAGGACCAAGGTCGCGCGCGCTTTGCCAGCGGAGTTCGTCCATGACTGATAGAAAAGCTCATGGTGGGGGCGTGCGCTGGACGCGAACTTTGGCGTGTCGCCGAGGAAGTAGCCTTCTGCTCGATTGATCATGCAGTCATTGTCCGGTCTCGACGTGAGGGTGGTCAAGGTTGGCGAATCTCTTTGAATAGGCTACCGTCTTAAGTATGTCGTCACCGAAATCTTCCTCCGCGTCATGGTACCCGATCCCTTGCATGCGAAGTCGTCTCGCAAAGCAGCTCATGGCTTTGGCCGTATTGCTTGGGCTTCTAGCCGGACCACATGACGCTGTTGCACAGGAAGGTGGCGCCGAGCAAGCGTCTGAAATCTCGCTTTTCGTCGGGAGTTTGCTTCCGAATCAGATCGATGGCGTGACGGAGATCTTGCCGGTGTTTGGCGGGCGTTATGGATTTTCAACCGACCGTCTTGGAGTGGCAGAGTTCGGAGTGTCCAACACGCATGCCGAGGGTGTGGACTTCACCATCTTATCCGCCTCGTTACGAGCCGACCTACCGGCGATCGATCAGTTTATCGGATCCGTCTACGGGGGCGTCGATCTTTCGTGGTTTCGTCCAGCGGGTTCGGAAGATCGTAAAACAGAGACGGGTCTTCATGTCGGAGCAGCCATGGCGATCATGGTCAGCGATACGTTGTGGTTTCGTTCGGACCTGAAGTTCAATGCGTCGCCAGGAACTTCAATGGCGCTTCAGTTTGGCCTGGTTTTCCGCGGGCCCTGAATACGGGGACGTAATACGATCACTTAATCACTTCGAGATGACCATACCTGCGCCTCGATGCGAGGTGGGCCATTTTGTGCCGAGGGGGACGAGAACCCGCATCGGGTTTCGTCTCACGTAGCACAGCCAGATGTTGAGCGAAAATCGCCCGCAGAGTTTCTTGGCGTTCGATGTCGGTGATGTTGGAAAGCATGGCACGACACGTGAGAAACCCGTGGTGCCAGAAAAAGTGCGTGGTGATTGGCGAAGTCGACGGAAACCTTTGGCTCTCAAGTGTAATCATCCCGTCGCTACGAAGGCCTAGCTGACGCATGCATCGATGCGAGAAGATGATCGGCCACGCACACTGTGTGGAATGAAACTCCTCGCTGGTGACAATATGCAGACGTTTTAAGATCAGACGACGATGCCACTCGGGCAGGGTGCTCCAACGCTCTTTCCAAAATCGCTCGCGAAACTCCGTGGTGAGTTCTTCCAGCGCAGTCCATTTCAGATTCAGCGGCCTAAATATGCGTTTCACCAAAAGGTCGGCGACCCACGAGCCACCCAGCGGTGCGTTCATGATCACAGCAAGCCGGATGCGGCCGATGAGTGCCGGGTATTGGATCATGAGTTCGAGGATGTCGATGCTACCTTTGGCATGGCCGATCAAAATCAGCGGCGCGCCGGCATCTTGAAGTTCCGACTCCAGAATTTCACACGCGAGATCCTCGGCTGCCTGCCGGCTGGTGAGGCGCACTCCAGGTTGATGATTTCGAACCCTCGAATTTGGAAACAGTGTGAGTAGGGCCGGCTTCAGTGCGAGCATGTAGCGGCCGACCCATCGTAGGGCGAGAATCTCGCCTCCAATTCCTCCGACGGTGAGAATGTGAAATGGCGTTTCCGAAATCGGAGTAGAGGGGGGAGGGGTGGGGTCGTTGAACCGAACGGGCTTCGTGCGGAGATAAAGTCGCACAGTGAAACCGAGAATCCAGGCTCCAAGCACAAGTGTAAAAAGTAAAGTGACCGAATCACCTGGATTCATACTTCAGGCAGCCCCCTATCATTGGTGCCAGATAGAGCGAGAGGTACCAATCTTCGTGCCAAAAGCCGCGCCGGTCTCGTATAGTCCGAACCTGTTTTCGCCAAGGGGGAACTTGTCGATGGATGCAGTGATCACAGTTCGCGGAGTGGAGTTCGGTTATGCGGCCGACAACGGTTCTGGACGTGGGCATGCTGGCGAGCAAGAGCTCGTGCTGAAGGGCATTGACCTCGAGGTCAACCGTGGCTCGATGGTTTGTCTGGTTGGTCCCTCTGGAAGTGGAAAGACGACTCTTCTCAATGTCATGGGCCTTTTGGAAAAGCCCTTAAAGGGTCAAGTCATCTTTGATGGTCACGACGTCGGGCAATTGAGCGAACGCGAACTCGAAGTATTGCGTCTGAAACGTCTTGGGTTTGTCTTCCAAAGTTTTTTCCTCTTGCCGACACTTTCGGTATTGGAAAACACCTCTTACTTTCTTCCGTCCATCGGTCTTTCGCGCGCGGAATCGAAAGATCGTGCTGAGGAAGTGTTATCCCAAGTCGGGCTGTTGGAGTTTCGTGCGAAACTCCCTCGCGAGCTTTCGGGTGGGCAGCGGCAACGGGTTGCGATTGCCCGAGCACTGGCCAAAAAGCCGGCGGTGATTTTGGCCGACGAGCCAACGGCCAACCTCGATCGCAAAACGTCGGACACCATCGTTTCGGTGTTTCAGGAACTTCGCGAAAAGCAAAACGTGAGCTTCGTCTTCTCGACGCATGACAATCATCTGGTGAGCTACGCTCAGGTCGTGCATCCGCTTGAAAACGGAAAACTTGCGACTCCGATTCGTCAGTCGGAAAAAGGCGGAGGTGCAAAATGATGCTCTTTAAAATCGCGTGGCGAAATCTCTTCCGAAACCGACGGCGCACGGCTGCGAGCCTGTTTACGGTCGCGTTTGGTGCAGCCGGGATCTTGATTTTCCAGGGATTCAACGAAGGCATTTTTAAGTCCTACCGTGAGAACACCATTCGTGTGCGTTATGGGCACGGCGAAGTTTTTCCGCGAGGTTACTTGGACAAAAAGTCAGAAGAGCCATGGCGCGACTGGTTTGATAATGCGGCGGAACTCGAATCGACCTTGGCAAAGGCGCCAGGAGTGAAGACGGTGTTTCCTCGAGTGACTTTCTATGCGTTTTTAACTCGTGGGGGAATCACGCTTGCTGGTCGTGGGGAAGGTGTGATCGCCGAACGCGAAGCGAAGTTCTTTTCTTCGATGAACTTCGTAGAAGGAACCGATTTGGCCGAGGCGGCCGATCCTGCGAGCGCCATCATCTTGGGTAAGGGGCTTGCGGCCTCGTTGAATGCAAAGCCCGGCGATTTGATTACGGTGCTCGGGCAGACCGTCAATGGGCAGATGAATGGGTTGGAGCTCACGGTAAGCGGGATCTTTCACACCGGATCAAACGAATTTGATAGCACGTTTTTCCGAACACAGCTTGGCCAAGCACAGGCGTTGCTCGACACCAACCGCGTAGAAAAGTTCTCGTTGGAAACAGCGGGAATGGAAGTGTGGCCAGAGGTGGATCAGGCCATCGAGGCCGCGGTTCCCCAGGCCGAAGCACGTTCGTTTGATGATCTCGACAAAATCTACTACGGCAATGCGGTGAATTTCTTGAACTCGCAGTTCGCGTTCATTCGCATGATCATGTTGATCATCGTGGGCCTTGGCATCTTTAATACGATCGCCACCGGCTTGATCGAGCGGTCTGGAGAAATTGGCGCGTTACGAGCCAACGGCGAGGCGCGTTCACGCGTGTTTTCGATTCTTCTGATTGAGAGTGCGCTGCTGGGCATACTGGGTGGAGCATTTGGAATCGTGCTGGCGGTTGTGATTCAGCACACAGCTTTGGCTCGTGGTGTACCGTTGCCTCCTGGGCCCGGCATCACGCGGTCGTTTCTGATCTTCCTCGAAATTTTGCCGACCCACTATCTACAAGCGCTTGTGCTTCCGGCGCTTGCGACCGTGATTGCGTCCATCGTGCCGATCAATCGTCTGGTGAAAACGCCGATCCCGGCCTTGCTGCGACAGAATCTTTGACGACGAGCCAGCGTCATCCGCGAGGGGCATGAGGCACGAGGACCGTGTCCCGTGCCTCTTCGTCGCGACCGGCGGCCTTCAACGTGGAGGGGTAGTCGAGGTTGTAGTGGATGCCTCGCGACTCTTTGCGTGCCTGAGCGCAGCGTACAGTGAGATCCGCAACTGTGGCGATATTGCGAAGCTCGATGGCATCCGGATGCAGTTTCCCTGCGTGATCGCGTTCGATTTCATCCAAGATGACTTTCAGCCGCGCACGTGCGGCTTCCAGGCGACGGTTGGAACGCACGATTCCGACATAGTTCCACATCAGCCGTCGAATCTCATCCCACATATGTGTGATAGCAACTTGCTCTTCGTCCTGCGCGCCCGATGAGGAAAAATTCGAAACGAAGGGTTTGGGCTTTGGTGCCGAGCTGTCGGAACGGGCCAACTCGGTCCCGGTTTTATCGGTGGTCATGATAGCGGGCGTTTCTGGAAGAAGGCGAATCACACCCTTCGCCGCACGATCAGCAAAAACCAGGCATTCGAGAAGCGAGTTGGAGGCTAGGCGATTGGCGCCGTGCAGGCCTGTGCAAGCTGTTTCGCCTGCCGCATACAGCCCTTGAAGATCGGTCCGAGCATTTTCGTCGGTCACCACACCACCGCAGAGATAGTGCGCGGCCGGAACGATGGGGATCGGCTCTTTTGTGAGGTCGATTCCAAGCTCCAGACATTTTTTGTAAACCACGGGAAATCGTTCGCGCAGGTAATCGGCCGGACGGTGCGAGATATCGAGATACATACAATCGGCGCCGGTTCTTTTCATTTCCGCATCGATCGAGCGTGCGACAATGTCGCGTGGGGCGAGTGACCCGAGCTCGTGATAACGTTTGGCGAAAGCTTCGCCAGAACGGTCGACCAATTCTCCGCCTTCTCCGCGAATCGCTTCCGTGATCAAAAAATTTCGAGCTTGTGGGTGATAGAGGCAGGTTGGATGAAACTGCATGAACTCCATATTGGCGACGCGTGCACCGGCTCGCCACGCCATCGCGATTCCGTCGCCTGTCGCGCCCGACCAATTCGACGTGTAGAGGTAGGTTTTTCCAGCACCACCAGTGGCAAGCATGGTGAATCGTGCCGTGATCTCAAAGTCGCTCCAATTTGGTCGGTCAAAAACATGAGCGCCAACGACTCTCGAAGTTTTGGCTGCGTTTGGAGGCGAGGACTGGTCGGACTGCAGCAAGAGATCGATTGCAAAATGCTCTTCGAGAATTTCGATGTTGGGATGTTTTCGCACCAGCGCGAGCAGACTTTTGTGGATGTCTTCACCGGTGTGATCTTGCACGTGAAGAATTCGTCGATGACTGTGACCACCTTCTCGGGTGAGATCGATCTTGCCCTCAGCGCCGGTGATGTCGAACTTCACGCCCCAAGCGATGAGCTCACGCACGACGGCTGGCGCGGACTCGACAACAATCCTCACCGCTGACTCTTTGCAGAGACCGGCTCCCGCCACCAAAGTGTCACGGATATGGGAATCAAAACTGTCGTCATCGCCCATGACGGCGGCGATTCCGCCTTGAGCCATTGAGGTGTTGGTTTGCGGCGCCTGTGCTTTTGAGAGCACGATCACGCGGCCGTGTTCGGCTACTTTCAAAGCAAACGCGAGACCTGCGAGGCCCGAGCCGATTGCGAGAAAGTCGCATGACCGATTAGGACGTTGGTCGGGCTTGGGCGTCGTCGAGGTGGGATTCATGGGCATCGGTTCTAGCGGCCTTCTTGGACGATGTCCAATCCTCGACGGAGGTCCTGAACCTTGCTCTCGAAGGACGTGAACTCGACGCTCGTCTTGCCGCCCTGTGGAAGGTGAAACTAGACTCTTAAAAGGAGAATCATTCTCGGGAGTTAAATCATACATGATGGAATCAAACGGCATGCAGCCTAACGCCCCCCAGCTCTCCGCCAAGACCTCGACGAAAGAGCCTTTGATTGTCGCGGCGATCATTGTCGCCGTCTCGGTTTGTATCGCGGTTGGCGGGATCGTCTTTAAAACGAAAGATTCTCTGAAAAACGATCGCATCGAATTGATGGCCGACGCCAATGCCAAACAGGTGGCGCCGCTGAGACGAGTCGTGCAGGGGCGTTTGCAACAAGATCGCACTCGTTTGATTCAGTTCGCGGCAACACGCTCGACCTTGGGGCCTGGTCGTGCGCGGGCGTACGGCGACTTCGCTTTGGTGGCGATGGTGATTCCGTCGCAAGGTGGACAGTGGACTGTGCAGTGGACAGAAAAAGGCCCACTGTACACAGCGCTGCAGGCCGGTCAGCACATGCTGACGTACGAACAAGAGATCACGCTGTTAAGAAGTCTCCCCTATGACCGCATTCGCGAGGGCGACATTCACTGGCAGCGTTTGTCCGATGCCAATGGGCGCCCGCTTTGGTCGATGGCCGTCGCCGTTGAAACGCAAGCGGCGCCAAGCGGAACAACACCGGCAAATGCAAGTTTGCCTGAAGGCACAGACTATCAAACGGTCCAAGTCGGAACGGGCGGGAAAGCGGTTGTTGTCGGTTTTTTCGGACGTAACCCGTTGCTAGCGGCGACCGAGGACTTCATCGGCTCCACGTCGACGGCATTTGTGATCGATAGTCGCGGTTATGCAGCTTCGCATTCCAATAAAGCCATGATCGGTGCGCTCTTGAAAGACGATCCCAGCGTGAAGGAAGTGTTTTCGGCGCGAAGTTCGGCCGGTGCAACTCGCTACAACAACGCACAAGGAACGACCGTGTTTTCGGCTTTCGAGCAAGTCGATCGCGCGAACCTCTATGTCGTAATGGCCACACCCGATGTGGTGACGGGCGTTTCCTCAAAAGGTTTTGGGCAAACGGCAGTGATGACCGGTGTGTTTGCGCTGATCGTGGGCTTTGTGCTGGTGATTGCGTGGGGAGGCCGATTGATTCCGCGAGTGCCTACCGGGTCACCTGCAGAGCCACGAAACATCGCTGGGGATTTGATGCCTCAGGATTACGGTCGCCCCAACGCGATTCGGGTCGGTGCGCCACTAGATGGCAAAACAGACCTCGAACTCCCGGCAGAGATCACACGGCCAAACCCTGGCGCCGCAGTTGGGTTCGCCGGCAAGGCGACCGAAGATAAACGTGTGCTCACAGCCGCGCTTGCTAAGGAAAAATCGGAATATGTGCAGAAGATGGTGGAAGGTTTGGAGCGCACCATGCGAGAGCCACTGCTTGCCGCTTTGGCCCATGTGCAGCTGCTGAAATCGAAATCGGCTGACCAGCCGAATCCAGAGCTCATGCAGGAAATGGCAGATCACATCGCCAGCGTCGATCGTGATCTCCGTCAGGCCAAGGACCTCATCGACACGCTCTCAAAACTTTCTTCGACAGCAGGTCTCAGTCAGGAAAGCGACCGGCAGGATCTCAAGGTCACATTGCAGGAACTCTCGGACGCCGAGAAGTCACGTCTGGACTCCGAAGGCATCGTGTTTGATGTGAAGCTCGATCATGTTCCGCGAGTTGCGGGCCGCGAGGAATTCACCAAGCAGGCGATCAGCGAAATTTTTGAAAACGCGAGACGTGCGCTTCAAGGACGAAGTGGCAAGTCCCTGAAGCTTCGCCTCGAGGACAAAGGTGAGTCGGTGATGTTGTCGATTTCCGATAACGGAATAGGCATGACTCGAGATATTCGAAGCCAAGCATTTGAGCCGTTCATGCGGGAGTTCGAGAGTCCCAACGCGAAAGGGCTTGGTCTGAGCTTTGTCCGAACCATCGTGCAGGCATCTGGTGGAAGCGTCGAGCTTGTGAGTTCACCTGGCGAGGGCACGACCGTTGTCATGCGCTGGCCAGTTACGGCCGTCGATCGCCGTGACTTCGAAAAGACGATGCAAAAGGTGCGTGAGGCCGAGCTTGAGGCAAAGCTTGCGGCAGCCTCCACTACCGAAGCGGACGCCGAGGTCGCGTCCCCCGAGGAACAAAAAGATGCAACGGCAAGTGTCTCTGCAATGAGTTTAGTCGGCACCGGCGTGGATTTCAGTCGTGAAGGCCAAGCCTCCTTGGGCGGCAAAGGACCGCTGTCGGAAGTTCAAGTTCGCGATCTTCCGCCCGCGCCTTTGCCAGGAGACGACGACGATGACGACCGTTGGTCTTTTGATGCAAAGACACCCTCTTTGAATGTTCCAGAGAAACTCAGTGAGACCGCTATTGCCAGGTCCCAAGAGCCAACAGAGATCGTGATCCGTCCGGTAAAACGCGAGTAGGGAGATCTCTTTCGTGAGCACAGAAAGCCAAAGAGCTGCACAACGTAGGAAGTCGTTTCAGGTGCTTGTCGTCGATCGTCAGGATCGTCGTCGCGAGCGGCTTCTCGATTTCATGACGGAACTTGGTTTTGGTGCTGTTCAAATCGCGGCGGCGCCTTCGTCGGCCGCCAGTTTTGCCGACGCGCAACCGCCGCACATTGCGCTGATCGCGCTTGACGGTGCCAACACCAAAGAGACGCTGCAAGAGGCGAAAGAGACCGCGCTGAAGTTGCGGGCCGTGAGTCGCGAAATCCAGATGGTTTTTCTGGTCGAAGATACAAAGGAAGAAGCTGCCCGTGAGCTGCTGTCGCAGGCTCGGCACCTTGTAAAAGAACTCGAGGAGAAGGCTCCGATTTGGGATATCGCCTGGCTGCCAGCGATTGAACAACGAGACGAGGCACTTCAGGCGCTGGAACTGACAATGGATCGGGCGTGTCGGCGTCTTTACTATCAATTTGAAACCGAACACTGGCGTACTCAGTTTGAAGCTGTCGCACCGAAAGACCAGATGGATCCAAGTTTGGTGCGAAGTCGTTTGCAGGACGCGCTTCAAGATTTCGCGAAGGTGCGAGACCTTGAAGGTGTTATCGGCACTGCGACAGCCGCTTTTTCGCGAATCGTCGACGGGCGTCCGGTCGTCTACCTGCGGTGGCTTGCGATTCGAAATTCGTTTGTTGTTCAGCATCTCGAGGGGCTGTCTGATCCGGCCTTAAGAGGGCTTGGTTTTCCGGTGCAGCAGACGGCGAGTTTGAAAGATCTCTCGCAGATTCAGCCGCTTAAAGAGTTTGTCCGCGACGTGTTTCGCTATGAGGACTTCACCGCCGTTTTGCACGGAACCCCCGAAGAGCCGACCGGGTTATTTGTTTTGTTGGGGCAGGCGGTGCCACCTGCTGGCAAGGCCGAGTTTGAGGCAGTGGCTTTTCTTTTTGATCTGACTTGGGGTCGCTTGCAGGCGCTACGTGATCGCCACGCCTTGGAGCGCATTGACCGAGGCACCGGGCTTCCCAACAAAAAGTCGCTTCGCGAAAGTTTGGAATATGAGTGCGTGCGCGCCAGGCGCATTCGACACCCACTGTCGGCCGCCGCGATTGAAATCGGCGAAGAGGGCTCGTCGGACGCGATCAACCAGCTCGAGGCGAAACTGGGTTCGGCTCACGAAGCCGTTATGAAGATCGCGGGCCAGACGCTGCGCCGAGCGCTTCGTGGAACAGATGTCGTCGCACGCGTCGATCGGAATCGTTTTATCGTCTTGATGCCGCACACGCCATTTGCTGAAGCAGTTGGCGTGATAGATCGAATGTGTCGATTGATTGAGCGATTGCAGCTTCCGGCTCTCGAGCAAGCCGCGATTTCGCGCTTGCGTGCGCGGTCCGGTGTCGGCGAGTATCCGCGCTTAAGTCGCGACGCGGATGGATTGATGCAGGCGATGGATGACGCGCTGACGGCGGTGTGGTCCGGCCTGGGAACAGGTGCTTCCGGGCAGGGCGTTCGAGTGATGGTCCACGAGGTGCCGCCTGGTTTTGTGCCAGATTTTGAGCCGGTGATGTAAATCGGAACAGACTTGAGTAACGGATGAATACGATTTTCCAAAGACAGTCTCTTTATCGCCCGACGGTTGCCGTTGTGGATCTGGGGAAACTTGCCAGAAACACGAGAAAGCTGTTTCAGGCTATGGGGCGGCCCGCGTTTTTTTGTCCGATGGTGAAGGCTAACGCCTACGGTCACGGTGATCTCGAGATCGCAAAAAAATTGCGAGCAATTGGAGTCGAACACTTGGGTGTCGGGCTTGTCGAAGAGGCACTGCATCTTCGCGAAGACGGTGACTCGAAATCGATTTTGCACTTTGGAATGTTCGACAGGCACGGAGCAAAAGTCCTCATTGAAAATGCCATCACTCCGGTGATCAGTTCGATCGAAGAAGTTCAGTTTCTCACAGCGGAACTAGCAGCAGTGACACGGCAAACACCGCTCGACGTTCACCTCAAGATCAACACCGGGATGAACCGCTTGGGACTTGCGCCGGCGCTGGCTTTAGAGGCGACTCGGAAAATCTTAGCCGAACCGAAACTGCGATTGACGGGCGTGGCGACACATTTTGCGAGTGGCGAAGTTCTTAGTCGCGAAGGTAGCACGGCCCATGAACAGCTGACGTTGTTTGAAAGCTGCGTGCGCGAGATCAAGAAGCTTGGTGCAGGTGACTTTGTTCAACATATTGCGAACTCGGCGACGGCTCGAGAGCTTCGTTTGTTGGGACGCGAAGAGTTTGGTGTGAGGCCGGGGATCGCCGTTTACGGCATCGAACTTCCGACGGAGGCGGCCCCACAAGAAAATGTGTTTTCGCTAGAACCAGTGCTCCGACTGGAAAGTCGAATCGTTCACATTCAAGACGTACGTCAGGGTGGGCGCGTGAGCTACGGTGGTCATTGGCAATCGACTCGGGACTCGAAGATTGGCGTGGTACCAATCGGCTACGCTGATGGGTATCACCGTGGTCTGGGTGGTGGGAGCGTTCTGATTCATGGTCGGCGTGCTTCGATCGTGGGCAATATTTGTATGGATTACTTTATGGTCGACCTCACCGACTTCGGCGCTCAGGCGAAGGTCGGTGATACGGTTGTGCTGTTGGGCGAGATGCAAAACGATAAAATCACCGCTCAGGAACTGGCGGATCGGCTAGGCTCGATTCCCTATGAGATTCTAACTAGCCTGAGTGAGAGGGTCCCGAGGCTTTATAATGACGACCCGCAGTCTGCTAGCGTATTCTAGCTCTCGTGAGTAGAGAGACAGCTTCCTTCGGCGCGCGATACATGGTCGCACGCGACAAATTCAATCGGGCCTTCGATGGATTTTTCATCTGGTGGGCATTGAAGTTTCGCGCCTTCATTCTCGAAGTTGGTGCGCTGTCTCGCTTTGGTCTTCATGGTTATCGTCTCTTCTTCACAAAGCCGTATCGCTGGTCGGAACTTGTCACGCACATGGAGTTCATCGGCAATAAATCTGTCGGCATCATTTTGATGTCCGGATTTTTCACCGGCATCGCTCTGGCCTACCAAATCTATCTTGGATTCAAAATGGTGAACGCGACTTCACTTGTTGGACCGACGGTTGGCATGGGCGTAACACGTGAACTTGGTCCGGTTCTGACGGGGCTGATTGTCGCCGCTCGAGCAGGCGGTGCGATGACAGCAAGGCTGGGAAGCATGCGGGTCACAGAGCAGATCGATGCTTTGGAAGTTATGGGCGTGAATCCCATGCAGTACCTCGTGAGCCCACGTCTGTTGGCGGCCGTGATCGTGATGCCGTTGCTCACGGGTATTTTTGATTTTGCAGCGATGTTTGGTTGTTGGCTCATCTGTATCAAGCTGCTTGGAATGGACGAAGCCTCATTTTTTGATCGCACGTATCTTTGGCTCGAACCCTATCACATCAACGAAGGCCTGTTCAAAGCAGCGGTCTTTGGTCTTTTCTTTGCCGTGATCTGTACACACCGCGGATTTTACACCAAGGGTGGAGCCGAAGGTGTCGGAGCTGCCACGAACCGCGGAGTTGTTCTTTCGATGGTGATGGTTATCGCCAGCGATTTCTTCCTCACAAGTTTCATCAACATGTTTTACACCGTCTTTGGAATGAACAATTGGAAGTAGTTGAAATTCACGATCAGCCACCATCTGCGATCTCGATCAAGGACTTGAAAAAGTCCTTTGATGGGCGTGAATTCGTCTTAAACGGAATGACTCTCGAAATTCCAAAAGGCCGTATCACGGTCATGATTGGTTACTCGGGAACCGGCAAATCGGTTCTGCTGAAACATATTCTTGGGCTTCTCAAGCCAACGTCTGGGTCGATCAAGATCTTTGATCAAGAGATCACGCAGATGACAGTCGAGGAGCTGACGAAGCTACGCAATAAGTTCGGTATGTTGTTTCAGTATGCGGCACTTTTTGACGATATGACAGCGTTGGAGAACGTCGTGTTTCCGTTGAAAGAGCATCGCCGAGAATTGAGCAAGACAAAGATGGTGGAGATCGCGCGTGCGCGGCTCAAAGAATCGGGTCTTGACGAAAAGCACTACGGGAAACTGCCTTCAGAAATGTCAGGTGGTATGCGAAAGCGTGTAGGACTTGCTCGCGCTCTTGCTTTGGATCCGGAAATTCTTGTCTATGATGAACCGACGACTGGACTCGACCCGGTGCTCACGGAAATGGTGGATAATCTGATCGTCTCCACTCATAATTTGAGGCAAGGGACGACGTCGGTTGTCGTAAGTCACGATCTGTATGCCGCGTTTCGTATTGCGGATCATGTCGTGATGTTGGACAGCGGGCGCGTTTTGCTGCACGGAACGCCGCAAGACTTTTTGAATTCGGATATCGATTTGGTGAAACGATTCGTCGCAAAAGGGGTTCGAAAAGAGCTTCAGGTGCACGAGGGCCAAAACGGCAACGGCACGCGGTCCGTGGAGTGATGTGAGGATGCATGGGTTTGTTTGCAGCGCCTGAATTTAAAGTCGGCCTACTTGTGCTGATTGTTTCGGGCATCATTGCGACCATGTCGATCAAGGTCTCAAACGACCCTGCGGGCCTCGGCTCGACCAAAAACGCCCACTTCTTTATGGATGACGCCAGCGGGTTGGTGAAAAACTCGAATATTCGAATGGCGGGTATTCCGGTTGGAATGATCAAAGACATTCGACTGGAAAACGGCATGGCACGTGTCGAAGTCGTCTTGAAGGGTGACACACCTCTTACCAAGTCGGCGCGAGTGGAGATTCGACCCAACGGGATTTTAGGTGACAAGTTTGTTGAGATCATCGGCGGCGATGTTCGTGATCCTCCTCTGCAGTCTGGCGACCAGATCATGGTCGTGGATGACCGAGCTTCCGTAGATCGTCTGATCGGTGAAATCTCGAAAATCACGGCCTCGATCTCTCAGGTGGCGGAAAATATCAAAGCTGCGACGGAAGGTGATAAAGACAAGCCGCTTGGGCGAATTGTCGACAATATCGAGCGCCTAACGACGGATCTCGCAAATCTTTCTGCGGAACGAAAAGACGATTTGGGTGAAATCATCTCCAACCTGCGTGAGACGACAGATACCATCAACGAGCTTGTCAACGATCAGTCGGATGAAGGCTTTAAGGCGGCGTTCAAAGACGCTATGCAAAGTTTAAAGAAGATCGAGGGCACGCTTAAGAACGTCGAAGAGATCACCGGAAAGATCAATCGCGGCGAAGGCACGATCGGCAAGCTCGTGAACGATCCTGAGACTGCAGAAGAGCTGAACACGGCGATTTCGGGAATCAACAACTTGCTTGATACAAGCAATCGCCTGCAAACAAGCTTCGACTACCACACGCACTATCTCACCGGCTCGAGCGAGGCCAAGTCGTACGTCAGTCTGCGCCTGCAGCCTGGCGTCGATCGCTATTACGAGTTGGGCGTGGTGGACGATGCCACCGGAACCCGCGAACGCTCGCGAACCACGTCGACGACCAATGGCGTTGAGACGGTGACAGTCGAGAATCGCACTTTCCAGGATCGGGTGAAGTTCAATGCGCAGTTTGCGAAGAACTTTTGGAACCTCACGGTCCGTGGCGGTATTCTAGAGAACACCGGCGGCCTCGGCTTGGATTACTACTTCTTTAAGCGCGACCTTCGCTTGACGGCGGAAGCCTATGATTTTGCAAACATTCAGGTGCGTGCGTCTGCACGATACAACATCTGGAGCGGTCTCTACTTCACAGTTGGTGGAGAGAACCTTGCGGGTCAAAACGGTTCTGCGAGTGCGTTTGTCGGTGGCGGTCTTTTCCTGACCAACGACGATCTCAAACTCCTGATGACGCGTCTTCCGTTCTAAGCTAGTCTTAAGGCATGCCGAAATTCAAAAATGCCCTCGTGAGCGTCTCGGATAAGTCCGGTTTGGTCGAGTTCTTAAAGCCACTGGTGGCCGACGGCCTCAGGGTGGTGTCCACCGGCGGAACGCTGAAACATCTGCGCGAGAACGGAATTCCGGCGATTGAGATCTCCGAACAGACGGGTTTCCCCGAAGTGATGGATGGCCGGGTGAAGACCTTGCATCCACGTGTTCACATGGCGCTCCTTTCTCGAGACGGCGTCGAAGAAGACGCCAGTCTGCTTCGTAAAGAGGGGCTCGAGCCATTTGATCTTCTTGTTGTGAATCTCTATCCGTTTGAAGCGGCTCGCGCCAAAGGTTTAGTGGGCAATGAGTTGATCGAGTTCATCGACATCGGTGGACCAAGCATGCTGCGTTCGGCGGCGAAAAACCACCAGCGGTTGACGGTCGTCACGGACCCGCGTGACTATCAGTGGATCCAAGCCAAGGCGACTGCACCAACATTGGAAGAGCGTCGTGCGTTGGCGGCAAAGGTTTTTTCGCATACCAGTCAATATGACGACTTGATCGCGCGCACACTTTCGCCCGATGTGGAGGCTTGGAATAATCTCACCGGTCGTTTGGTGACGGAGCTTCGTTACGGCGAGAATCCTCACCAAAAAGCCTCGTGGTACCGCGATCCGATGGCGAAGTCCGGTCTTCACGACGCCGAGATCCTGCATGGGAAGCCACTTTCTTATAACAATCTCTTGGATTTGGATGCGGCTTGTTCGGCGGTTACCGAGTTTCGTAGTCCAGCCGCTGTTGCGGTGAAACACAACAATCCATGTGGCGTGGGCACAGATCCTGATTTGGCAGGAGCCGTGCGCCGAGGAATTGCGGCGGATCCGGTCAGCGTGTTTGGCGGAATCATCGCTTTGAATCGACAAGTGGACTTC
This sequence comes from uncultured Pseudobdellovibrionaceae bacterium, assembly GCA_934277865.1. Classification (GTDB taxonomy): domain Bacteria; phylum Bdellovibrionota; class Bdellovibrionia; order Bdellovibrionales; family JAMPXM01. The sequence goes on from CAKQVW010000013.1 coordinate 16,224, forward strand.
GCGGCGGCGGAGGCGATGGCGTCGATTTTCCTCGAATGTGTGGTGGCGCCGGACTATACTCCGGAAGCTTTGACACGTCTGAAAGTAAAAAAAGATCTCCGAATCTTGAAATGGTCGGGCCTTTCCGACCACCAGCCGGTTCGGCAGTTTAAGACGATCGCCGGCGGTTACTTGATGCAATCCGCAGATCGCACCAGTGACTGGAGCGAGTCCTGGAAGATCGTCGGCGCGAAGGCGTCGACCGAGCTGACCAGCACACTGAAAGCCGACTTGCTTTTGGCCTGGAAGGTCTGTGCGCATCTTCGCTCCAATGCGATTGCGATTGCGAGCGAGGGGCAGACGGTGGGCCTTGGTATGGGGCAGGTCAACCGAGTCGATGCGGTGGAACAGGCGATTGGCCGGATGAAAAAGCATCAGCCCAACTGCGTGAACCCCGTGCTTGCGAGCGACGCGTTTTTTCCGTTCGCCGATTCGATGGAAAAAATCGCGGAAGCCGGCATCCGTTATGTGATTCAGCCAGGTGGCTCGATCCGCGACGAAGAAGTCCTAAGTCGCGCGCAAGCCCTAGGCATCACCACCGTCCTAACCGGCACTCGCCACTTTAGACACTAGAGCAGCGTAGGCCAGCGGCCGCAGCGACACCCGAATCTCGCCGCGCGACTGCACGGCGAGCAGCGTAGGCCAGCGGCCGCAGCGACACCCTAAGCTTTCGGCGAGTGACACCCACGGTGTCACTCGCCGAAAGTCTAGGAGTGGAGAAACGCTTCAATCCTGAACGCACATCAGAGAAACTAAGTGCTGTAATTCAGGAGGCTTAGTGTCGGCGAGCGATCAGCAACTTGGTAAGACAAAAACTTCGGCTGGCACGGTTTCAGGCAAGACGGCGGGCAGTTTCGGTAAAGACACGCTTTGGCTGGTGAAGTCCGGCGACCGCGTGTTGGGACCATTTGCCACCTCAGAAGTGATCCGTCGTCTGCGTGCAAAAGAGCTCGTTGTGATCGACGAAGTGATCGCTCCGCAGACGCGCTGGCGTCATATCCGAGATGAGCCTTTGTTCTCGAGCGTCGTCGATGAAATTCGCACGGGTCTGATGTCGGTGCGAGACGACACAGAAGTTGGTGAATCGGGCGCTGAGACAATCACAAGCCGCGGCTCTGACGACAAAACTCCACGGGTGGATGTGCAGAGTGCAACTGGTGTGCATGGGTCAGCGACCAACGCCAGATTTGACAGTTCGATCAATGTGTCGCGCATTTCAGATGCCGAAATTGTTTCGGAGTCCAATGAACGTGAAGTGATTTCTCAAGGCGGGGTCCGCGACTTAAACCGTGAAGCCCGCAGTGGTAAGCCTAGCGGCTCGTCGAAATCGGCGGGAGCGAAGTCTTCCAACGTGCACAGCACGCTCGCGTACACACCGCCCTCAGGGCGAGAGTCCGAAGCGGGTGCTGCGGTTCGCAAGACGTCGCGCACACTTTGGGGGATCGTCGCAGTCGCTGTTGCCATCTTGGGAGCCAGCTTTTATTTCTTCCGCGTCGCTCCGGTGAAGCGTGCGCAACAGCGCGCGCTGGAAGTATTGGAACTTCGCAAAGAGGCGGATCGCGCATGGGGCCGCGGGGAATTTGTTCGGTCGCAAAAGCTCTACGAGCAAATCAACAAAGAGCCACATCTTGATCTCGAGACCGATCTGCGTGCCGCGATTTTGAAACTTCGACTGGATCGTGAGACGTTGGCGGCGAAGCGAAGACTGGAAGAGCTGATGCCGCGCCTGGCATCGAACGAGGCGAAAACGCGTGCGAAGATCGCGCTGGCGATTGCGAGTCTGCAATCGGACGAACCATTGGAGGCGCAGAATGCACTTTCGCGATTGGTTCGCGAGCCCGAGTCTGGACCGATTGCGTACTTCAATCTTGCTGTTGCGCAGGCGACATCAGGGTTGCGTCCCGATGCGATTCAGAGCCTTCGAAAGCTGGAAGCACACGCCTCACTTGGTGCCCCCAGTCGTTTACTTCGTTCGCTGCTGCATTTGAAAGATGGCCAGGCGCGACCAGCGGCCAACGCTGTTGAGATCGAAGATCTACGCACGGCCGGTGCGTACCGCCAAGAGATGTTGGCGATCGGTGCGGTTGCCGACTGGTTGGACGGAAATAAAAAACGTTCGATGACGCGATTGAAGCACGCTTTGGAATCGGACCCCTACCAAACCGAAGAATTCTACTTTGATCCCCTGCTGTATCTCGAGATTTTACGCTGGAAACAGATGTTGCCGTTGGTGAAAGACTTTGCGGGTCGCGTGAAAACGAACTCGGCCAAGGCGCTCTACGCGCTGGCGCTGGTGAAGGCGGATCGCAAAACAGAGGCTGCAAGTTTGATCAATGAGTCGCTGAGTGCGAAGACCAATGACCCCGAGATGCAAGCCGTGAACGCCTATCTGCTGATGTTGCAAGGGCGGGACGACGAAGCGCGAGCCGCACTTAAGTTTGCCAAACCGACTCAAGGTGAAACCAATCCGCAGGCGGCGATTCTTGAGGCACGGCTGTGTGACCGTGCCGGTGATCAAAACTGTTCGCTTCAGACGTGGACAGCTCTCACGAAGTCAGAATCGCACGCTGCCGGCACCTTGGCTGCGCAAGTGGCGGTTGCACGCGCGGATAGTCAAATCGTGAGCGAAAGGTCGGCACAGGCCGTCGAGCGTTTGAAGATGTTATTTCCGAACTCGATTCCGGTCATCAAGTTGCACGATGATGTGATCGGTGGAGCGGCGGTTAAGGAAGCCACCCCTTGAGAGCGACGTGGTTTTTCGTCTTCACAGCACTCGCAATGGTGGGCTGTCAGAAAGAGCCGCCATGGAAGTCGCGGGTGTACGTGGAGCACTCTTCCAGCAGCGGGGTCTCGGCGGTGCTGGTGCCCGAGTCACTGTGGCAGCGACTTGTGGACCCGGAACGTCCACTGAAAGATC
>CAKQVW010000014.1 GCA_934277865.1 uncultured Pseudobdellovibrionaceae bacterium
ACCCGGCTCATTTAAAGACCTCACGCACCATCTGCACATATCGGCGCACATTGGCCTCCGGAGTGCCAGGCAAAACACCATGCCCAAGTCCTGCAACCCAACCCGTGCGTGCCTCTTCTCCAAGACCTTTGAGGTTCGTGAGATACTTCATCGCACGCTCTTCAAATTCTGAAGAGTCCAAGAACAACAAGCTCTGATCGAAGTTTCCTTGCACAAATCCAGTGGGCCGCTGCGAGGCCGAGAACACCTCGCGCAGATCCCAGCGGTGGTCGTAGCCTAGTCCCGCTAACTCATCCGATCGAAAAACGGGGGCCTTTAAATGTGCGCCTTGAATGCCACGTGCGTAGTACCCAATTTTCCCTGGGAACGCGCGCGTCAGGTCTCGCAAAGGGCCAGCCACGATCTCTTGAAAGATTTCGGGATCCAGCTCTCCAGCGGAGGTATCAAAGATCATCACAACTTCGGCACCACCACGCAGTTGGTTAGCAATGTTGAGTTTCAACAGCGGAACCATGCGCTCGCAGAACGCGCGATACAACGAAAGCCGACGCTTCGATTTCTCCATTCCACCCTTGTGGGCCCCTTCGACCGCATAGGTGAACAAGGTCCAAGTTCCACCAACAAAGCCAATCAAGCTTTTGTCTTGTGGAAGTTTCATGCGAGTCAGTCTAGCCGCCTCGCCTTGAAATTCCAGTTTCACCGCGGCTTCCTCTGGCGAACAAAACTTTGCCAGACTTGCTTCATCCAGAGAGTGCGAAAGTTTTGGGCCTGGTTCATAGGTGAGACCCATGCCAAAGGCTTCCAAGGGAAACAGCAAATCGCTGAATAAAATCGAGACGTCGAAATCAAAATCTTGAATTGGCCCGAGCGCCACTTCGCAAGCCAACTCAGGGTTTTTGCAAAGTTCGATAAATTCGTGTTTGGCACGAAGCGCTTGATAGTGTTTGTGGTAGCGCCCGGCTTGTCGCATAAACCAAACCGGTGGGCATTCTTGCGGGATCCGCTTAAGTGCATTTTGAAATTTCACATTGCCAACAGACTTCATATTATCTCCCTATTCCCGCCAACTATTCCCGCCAATTATTCCCACTGGTATCCGACACTCCGAACGGAGCGAATTCGTGCAGCACTCTTTTCGCCCAAGGCTTGCCGCAGTCTCACCACCGCGTTGTCCACCGTCCGAGACGACGGAAAGTTCGATTCACCCCAGATTTTATCGAGAATCTCATCTCGGCTGACCACGGCCGGACTTCGTGCCACCAAAAGCCTCAACAGCATGGCATCACGCATTTGAATTCGATCAACAACCTCACCACCGACACGAACTTCGAGCGCATCCCAGTCGATCTCACGATCTTCCAATTGTAAAACCGCTTTGGTCGAGTGGTTCTCCAGCACGTGTTTCACGCGCAACAAGAGCTCTTTGAGATGGAAGGGTTTTGGAATGTATTCCTCTGCCCCAATCTCATACCCCTCAAGCCGATACTCGGCAGAGGTCATGGCGGTGAGAAACACAAACGGCGCCGAGCGATTGACGGCCGTGAGTTCTCCGGCTCGAAGTTTTTTTGCGAGATCAAATCCGCTGCCGTCAGGAAGACCGACGTCAAAAATCACCAGGTCAAATCGCTGATCCGCAAGATGAGCCGAAGCCGACTTCACCGAATCCGCCCACTGAACTGCGTAGCCTTCTTTTTGAAGGCGCTCGGTCAACGTTTCGGCGAGCGTGCGATCGTCTTCCACCAACAAAAGTGACTTCATGACTGACTCTCCACCGCCGGAAGCTTTGCAATCACCGTGAACCCAGCCCCTTCTCGGTCGCCGGTGTGCAGTTCAACACTGCCGCCCATTCGCGCGACCAAACGCCCAACCAAATAAAGACCAATGCCGCTGCCGCTAGAGCCATGCTGGCGGTCGAACATCCTTCCCAGCCGACTCAAGTCTCCTTGAAATCCACGGCCGTTGTCCTCAAAACGAACTTCGATCTGCTCACCTTTGGTTTTAGACGAAATCTTAAGCTCGCTGGCGCCGCCGTGACGACTGGCATTCTGCGCCAGATTGCGAACGAGACTCTCCATCGCACGACGATCGCCAAGCACTCGACCGCCATCGCCTGAAAATTCGATCTTCATATGAGGCCAATGATGCGAAAGTCCGGCCACCAAAGAGGCCAGTTCCACCGTCTCGACCAATAACGGACCTCGTTCAGAATCCGCCAGATAAAGTGCGTTCTCGAGCTGCGTCTCAAGCCGACCAGCGTCCGCCATGATGCGATTAAGCAGGCGTCCAGACGACGAGTCGGAAGCATCCCCCAGATCGTCCTTCAACGACTCGGTTTGCACACGCAAGCTCGCAAGTGAGGTTTTGAGATCATGCGTGAACGAGGCAAAAAACTCTTCGATTTGCCTGGCCCGTCGTTTTTCAACCCGAATGCCGTAGAGAATGGCGACGCCTCCACCCAGCAGCAACACCATCAAGGCAAGTCCTTCGCTGAGAAGCATGCGGTGCTGACGAGCAAACTCCTCTTCGGAGGACGACTTATTTCCCGTCGCCATGTCGCGCATATCGCGCAGCTGATTGAGGCCAAACACCATCCACCAACCAGCCAAGGCCAAAGTGAACACCAGCCAAACCCCGGCGAGCCAAAACTTCGCGTCCAAGCCTCGGCTTGCCGCGATCGGTTTCAGTCCGGTGATTTCGACTCGCGAATCACTTTGCATGCCGAGCGGCCTCCACAATCACGTTCTTGGCCCGATCTAAGATCTCTGGGGTGTGGGCCGCACCTAAAAAGCCAACTTCATACCCGCTTGGCGCCAAGTAAACTCCGCGATCGGCAGCACCGTGGAAGATTTTTTTGAATCCAACACCGTGTTCGGCCGGAATATCGCGAAGCGAACGGATTGGACGGTCCGCCTTCTGATGAATCCAGAAAATCGACTGCACGTTTTCTACCTCGAGACCCAGTCCCTCGGCGGCAAATGTCTGATTGAGGCTTGATGTGAAGTCGCGCCCCGCAGTTTCAAGTTTCGCCCAAATACCATCGCGCTCGCACTTCTTTAAAGTCGCAAGGCCCGCGCGCATACCAATCGGATTTCCACTCAATGTTCCGGCTTGGTACACCGGCCCGCTTGGTGCGACGAGATCCAAAAGATCACGACGACCGCCGTAGGCACCAACCGGAAATCCACCGCCCATGATTTTCCCGTAAGTAACAAGATCCGGGCGAATTCCCAAGAGCCCAGCCATTCCCGTCAAGCCAACACGGAATCCCGAGATGACTTCGTCAAAGATCAAAAGCACGCCGCTTGCCTTGCATCGATTCGCGATGTGCTGGAGAAATTCTTTTCTCTGCACCAAAAGCCCGTAGTTGGCAGGAAGCGGTTCAATGATGACGGCGGCAAGCGAGTCGGCGTGACGGTCAAAAATCGCATCAAAAGCCGTTTGATCGTCAAGTGGCGCCACAATGGTTTCACTTGCTGTGTGAGCCGAAACGCCGGCGCTATCACTTGCGGCTTCATCACCTGCCAGACCACTTCCTGCTTTCACCAAAAGTGAATCGACATGGCCGTGGTAACACCCATCAAACTTCAAGATTTTGTTTCGGCCAGTGGCAGCCCGCGCCACTCGGAGTGCGCTCATCACGGCCTCTGTGCCGGAGTTCACAAACCGAACTTTTTCCACCCAAGGAATTCGCGACGTGATCCATTCGGCCAATTCCAACGAATAGGGTTCGCAGGCCCCAAATGTCCAGGCCAACCCAATCGTCTCACGCACGACGGCTTCCACCTCCGGATCGCGATGGCCCAGCAACAGCGGTCCAAAGCTCTGGCAAAAATCGATGTAACGCTTGCCTTCGACCGAGACGAGTTCTGCGCCCTCGCCTCGCTCAAAAAAGATAGGAGTCCCGCCGACGCTCTTAAACGCCCGCACGGGAGAATGCACACCTCCTGGTGTGACGGCTTTGGATCGCTCAAAAAGTTCGCTGGAGTTCGCCATGCTGTTCCTTCATTCCACTACGTCTTCAGTTGTCTTCCAAAAGTATCAAGAGATCGGATTCGAGATCCGCTGCCGACCAACCGGCTTTAGCCAAGACTTGGCGGAGCTCCTCCAATGTTTTCCCGGGCCCGACCGCATGCAAGGCGCGACGTGGCTTGAAGAGTTCAGGAAACGCCGCCTGCACGACGGCTATCTGCCCCCTCGAGCGCCACAGGTAGACATCGTGACCCTGAAGCTTTTCAGGCGCGTCGATGGAATAACGAACAGCGTAGGTTCCAACCGCATGCGCACCATAGCGGCCACCGGCAGCGGCCCGAGCAGAGTCCTCGTGGGTGAGGCTGATGGTGGAAACCGGATGCCCGATCAAAGCATCCAGTCTTGCGTCCTCGACTTCCCCCAGGCCTTCGCTTGAGCCATGAACCCAAACACCTTGTTCGGTGAGTCGCCGCCAAGTCGCAAGTCCCGCCGTCCACACGAGATCTTTGGGCGCCCAAACCGCTTCACGCCAAGCATCGGCCCGCGCCACAAAAAGACGTAAACGGCCATTCGACACTTCGCGCTTGGCCTGAATGGACGCAACATCGAGATCCGCAACCGAGGTGCGCTCGGCAACAAGCCCCTCTCCGCGCCACACCTTTCTGCCTTCCAAGCGCAATTCTCCGGAAGTCCTTTCGGCCTTCAGAACCACGCCGCCATCTGTGAGACCACGAAGGAACGTAAACGTTCCACTTTCTCTTCGAATCCGTGTCACTCCAATTTTTTGGTGGCAACCGCCACCATAGCTGGCCAGTACGCGACGTTCTTCTTCGACGTCCTCACGATCTTGTGACGAGTCGATCCACGCGCAGAGCTGAAGGAGCTCGGCGTCGGATTTCCTGACCTCAACCGCCAGCGCACCCTGTGCGGCCGCCGTCGGATTCAACGAGAGCGGCAAGACCACAAAATCCAGTTCCAAGAGTTTCGAGCGCAAGTGAGTGGCTGCTGTCGCCAGCTTCTCGTCAACATCCCCGTGTTCGCCCGCCATCAGCAAGCGATCGAGAGCGGCCTTTGCCACCACCAACGCATCGGCCGTTTGAATTTTGTCGACGCGAGTGGCGATATTGCCGCGAACTGGAACAAACTCGACCACCGGCCGAGCCTTCGCATCTGAAACCTGCGACCATGGCAGCAGCCAGTCGAATAACGGCGTCAGGCAATATCCGCGACGGGGCGACGACGTCAGCACACGAAACGCCGTGGGCGCCTCGCCTAAACGAAACGCCTGCTGACGTTCGATCCACGCTTGTCGACGCACCAGCAGCACGTCGCGCGCGTCCGCCCGCTGCAAAGTCGCGGCGATCAACGTCCCGGCACGCTCTTGAATGGGAAGATCCTTCCAAGAGTGAACCACCAGATCAACAGCCCCGGATTGCAGATCGTGCACAAAGTCCTCAGTGAAAACACCCTTCTCTGGCATTTTCCAAAGTGGATCATCGGCGCGTTGATCACCCAAAGACGAACGAAAGCTGTACTGAACATCCAGCGCAATTCCTCGACTGGCGGCCGTCTTCAACAGGCGTTTGCCAACCTCATACGCCTGCAGGCGCGCGAGATCGGATTGCCTTGCGGCTATGCGAATTTGCCTCATACATCGTCCCATCCAAAAGGACGGTGATACGCCATTGCGGCGCGAGAGCGAATCAGTTTTTGAACTTCACCCAAGGCCTGTTCACGCCGAAGTTTTGCGCGCGCCGCCGAGAGCTCGATTTGGCCAAAAACTTGATCAAGATTGCGGATGTCGGCCGCCGAGGAAACCATTTCCTGAGGAATGGCGTCGGTACGTCCTTCCGCCCGCAGGTCCAAGACCTTTGCCAACGCAGGTCGACCGGCCGACTGCCACCAAGCCAAGATCTCCGCACTCGCCATCGGCGCCGCCACCACAAGAATTCGCGGCAAGTCTTGAGTCGAATGAGTCTTGGCTCTTGAAATCGGCTGCAATCGAACCCGCGATTGAGGTGTCAACACCGAGGCCATACGTTCGCGCGCGCGCAGAAGATCGCGACAATGAAGTGTGACATCAAACTTGGCCGCCACAAAGGGGACGATATCAAGCGCCAAACGGCCCGAACCAAGAACATCAATCGGACTGCCATGAAGCGACTTCAGTTCGCGACGAACCACGCTGCCATAGCTTTGACTTCCAAGATCCAAGAGATGCCGCGAACGGACGGCCTTTGCGTCTTCCATTAGCGCCGAGGCCCAATTTCTCCAAACCTGATCAAATGCGGAGAACATCGCGGCATCGCGATTTCGCTCAAGCCACCCCTGTTGAAAATTCGAGTGCGCCTCTTTGAACTGACCCAATACTTCGGTCTCGCCAACCACCGGAGAGTGAAGCCCGCAGATAAGCTCCAGCAAACGCCCATACGCCGTCCCGCCTTCAAGAATTTCAATCTTGGCGAGATCTGCCTCACTCAAATCCAATTGCGAGCCCAACTCGCGACGAAACTCTTGAACCTGTTCCGCAGGAGCCACGACCACGTGACGAAGACACGTTTGCCAGCGAAAGTGCGGCGCGGAACACAGCAATTGGGAAAAACGATCCTGCACGCGAGCAAGCCCTGACTCGGAAACACCTGCAGCCGCGATGTGAATCATTTGAATGTCGATGGCATCGAAGATGCACCCAAACATGAATTTTCCCCTATGAGACAACATAGCGGAAGTCGCAGTGGCGTTTGTCACGGAAGTGTCACCAGGCGTGAGGGTTTTTCGTGACAAAACCGGGGCAAAATGTCGAAATTTTGAACAGCAAGTTTAGGAGAGTTCATGGCAGCAGAAGCGAAATACCGATTTCTCCCCCTCGCGACGAGCCTCCTCTCGGTAGTGGTCGCAGCAGCGGTCGCGGTTCTGACCGCAGCTTGCCAGCCAGCAAATCTGCCCAAAACAGGGGCAATCGAGCCGGTCGACACGCCTCAGATGAAGCCCTCTCGCACCGCAACCGTGCAAGTGGCGGCGGCGGCGTTTCGCGAACTGAGCCGCCTCGATCGATCCCTGAGACCATTTCTCAACATCAGCAGCCCGACCGACCCCACCGACCCGTTTTCTGCGTGCCGCAAAGCCGGCGAGATTCGCGATGGCCAGAGCAACATCGACTGGCGCTGCGAAGTGGATCTGGTGGGCCTGAGAAAACTGGCGATTCGCGGAGTTGAAACGTCGGAGTTCAAACAAGCGGCGAATTTGCTGAACGCAGAGGGGCGATTTGAAACTCGCTACCTCGACGACCTCGAAGCCAACGGCCAGCCCTACACCGTACAAACAAGACGCGTGGTCAAACTGCAGTTTGAGAGCGGTTCGACCCGCGAGGGATTCCGCGGGCGACTGCAAATCAAAACCGAGGCCATGAAGAAAAACATCTCGCGCCAGAGCCTTGGCACCAACTGGACATCAACCGTGACCGGGTTCGTTCACAACAAAGATGGAAAAGTCGTCTTGGAAAAGGGAGCTCGCATCACCCTCCGCGGCAGTCTCTATGGCGAGTACGGCGAACGAAAAAATCCGTGGGCCTCTGGCGGATTTGCGTTGATCGCAGATTCCGACATCACTTTGTCGGGGCTCAGCGACGGTCCGTGCATCAAACCGAACGGAAGTTGGCGCGTGATTGCCGAAGGCGCTGGCGAAAAATTGGAAACGTCTATCGCTTCGACAGATTCCGCGATTATCGAGGCCGGTGGTGCACAGACCGGTTGGTCACGTCTTATGTGCTTTGAACCGTAATTGTCGAAAGCCCTGCCTCGAATTCTCGAAATGGGACGAAAGTCCCTTTCGAAATCAACCGAAGAGTGTTGGGCATGGGGCAATCACCGCTGAAATCCAAATCTTCGTTCTTTCAATCTGCAATCGATCTCTCGGGCGATCTTGTTCAGCCTGGTCGCGCAGGTGGAAACGTCCTCGAGATGAACGCTCATCAAAAGAGCGACACATCGCCTTGGAGCGCTCTGACAGCGCTCGGGGCCTGCGTATGGCGACTCGACTTGCGTTCGGGCCGCACCGACATTTCGCCAGAAGGCCTGAAGGCGTTTGAACACGTTTTCAACGTCGACCCACAATGTCTCGATGAAGGCCGTTTCGGATTTTCCATGCACACGCATCCGGACGACCGAGACCGCCTGCTGGCCATGCTCGCCGCTCGCATCGACCATTCTTTCCACTCGCACTTTCGTGTCGTCGATCGTGAAGGAGACCAGCGCTGGATTTCCCTGAAGGTCGCGGTCAGCCGAACAGAGGTACCGGGCCAACCCATTCACACGGACTCGATGTGGTTCCTTGCTCAAAACGACACTCGTGAGAAAGCAGAAGAAGAGCGCCAAAAGCGCCTGCTGGCCAATCGTATTCTCTCAAGCCTTTTTGGCGCCGACCTCAGCACGCTCCCAGCAGATGAGTTCTCCTCACAGAATTTGATGGAGAAGGTCTCGGCAAAGTGGCGGCCACTGGTGGAAGAAAAAAATGTGCGCTGGATTGGCGCCGATCTCGCACCGATGGGCCCCGCCTCAGTGATGGAGGCCTCCGAGCCGCTGCTGATGCTGCTGATGGATTCGCTCTTTGAAAACGCGATCGAGGCGGCTCTTTCAAATCCGCATCCCGGTGTGCAGCCCTGGATTCGATTCGAATTTTTCGAAGACAACGATTCCGTTTTCCTGGCCATCAGTGATTCCGGGCCTGGCGTACCGCTGATTCATCGTGGACAGATTTTCGAGCCATTTTTTTCCACTCGTCCCGAACACGCTTCGGGACTTGGCCTTACGCTGGCCCGTTCGGCGGCGGAATGGCACAAAGGTGGACTTCGACTTGATCACTATTCAAAAAACACGCGCTTTGTCGCGCAAGTTCCAAAACGATTTGGGCAAAACGTGATCTCCGCCGATTCCAAATAACGTTCGCAAGCGACTAACCGGCCGTTAGAAAACGAAGGCCGGCGCGTTTTCCTCGCTTCCACACAGTTTGGGCACGCAGTCGCCGACGCTGCCATTCGCCTTTTTCCGTCAGCAGGTCCATTTCAATTTCAATCGTCACGTCACGTTCGGGAGGATGTTTGGCCTTGAGGCAAAAGCCCCCCTTGCTGAGATTCAGAATCTCTCCTTGCACCCACTGAAAAGACCCCTCTTCTCGAAATCGGCAAGCAACGTCAGTTGCAAACCGCGGGAATCGCCGAGGTGTCAGTTTCCCTAGGGCCACGGCGGAATCCAAGCCAACACGCGATCGATTCCGGGTCGGGATTTTTCGATCTTCACGCCCCAATAAGCAAAATAGTTTCCAGCATTGTGGCGCAAGACATGGCCGCCAAGTCCCGCAAAATGAACCCCTGCATACGCTTCCATGTGACGAGCATAGGCGCCTAAAACTCGCGGTTGATCGAGGTAACCCGACCAGCCCCCACGACGGCCACGATTGGTGACAACGTCAGCGATTCGGAATTCGTTCTTCGACTCATCAAGAATCAAAACATCGACACTCCAGGCCTGACGCATCAGCAGCGTCGGCGGAAGCTTCGAAAGAAATTCGGCGACAAAGGCTTGCGCTTTTTTTACCTCCGCCTCCGACAGCTTTTCTTGGCGAATCCAAAGCCCAGGCTGAGCCTCGACGACCACACGGCCCTCATAGGTGTGAACCCGCACCTCGCGCCAGTCGCGTTTTGCCTGAGTGCCGATCAGACGGTTTTCAGACGAAAACTTGCTGAGCACATCTTCTTGAAGAATCACCGCCTCACCGCTGGCGATTTCATCCAACACTGTGCTGCGAATTGGACGTCTGCTGTGATCGGGACGATACAAGAAGGTATCCGGCTTCACCAGCTCGGCCACAAAGTCGTCCGTCGACTTAAAAAGCCCACTTCCCGTCTCACGTGGCGCAACACCGACCGCAGGTCTGGCGACGAACCCCGAGGGAAACGCCGCGTACAGTTTGGACTCGATCGCATCACCATCCAGCAAAAGCAGGCCGTCTGCACCGACCAGATTCTCCCGCACAAGAAAATCCCGAAGCCCGATCGTGCGAACCATGTAGCGATTTGCGCCTTCTTCGCCCAGCTCGCGCCGAACCGTTTCGTAAAACAAAAGTTTGTCGGCGAGGTAACCTGTCGCCTTCGAGCTATCCACCAAACCCGTCCGATAAAGACTTTGCAGCCACTGCGATTTGGTCACCCACATCGGCGTCGGAACCTGCACCACCTGCGCGCGCGAGCGTGGGGCGCGACCTTTTAAGTCACGCAAGATTCTCGTCACACGGTCATCGACAAAATGCGACGGCTGCTGCCGCGGTGGTGCAGGTTTTGCCGCCTGAGGCTTCGCCTTTCTCGACTTGGTCTTTGGCTTTGTGGCCGCCGGTTTGACCACGCCTGACGCCGCCGCCAGCGAAACGTTGGGAACCGCCATCGCGCTCAGCACCAGCGAGTAAACAGCGGCCACCAGCAGCTTCTTCAATAAGCCCGAACTTGAATGATGCAATTGAATCGATGCCATATCGCTAAATCGTCGAACAAAGCGCCAGATTTCGTCACTGGACCATGCGTCGAAAGATAGAGTTTTCAACGCTCTTGGCGCGGCGACCGCCCCCATTCGAGCTGAGCCCTGGTCTCCGCGTTGCTCCACAGTTCGCCTGAGAGAGAGGAACGTTATATGGCCCACTTTGCACACTGCCCCCGTTGTAATCATGACCTTCACACAGGAATCATCAGCGGAAACATCCAAGCCGGTGGCCTGGCCATCTGCTCGCACTGCGGATGGTTTGAAAGCAAGGCGCAGGCGCGCGCTCGCATCAAGACAGAAAACCAAACGATCGTCGCCATGGTCACAACCACAGTCGCCATCCTCTTGCTCACGGCCCACATGTTGTCATGGGGAGCCCATGCCTTCTCGGTGCCATTTTTAAAAGTGGGACAGCTGACCGGCACACTTGGCGCGAGCGGCTACAACGACCTCGCTCAGATGTGTCTAGATCTTGGCAAACTTCCCTGTGCGAAACAGGCTTACATCGAGAACTTCCGCAAAAACCGCGATCTCGAGTCACTCGCAAAACTCGCCCGTGTCCAAGTTCGCAACCAAGAAACTCAAAACGCGATGACGACCTTTGCCGCCTATGTGAATGCGGGTGGACGCAATGGTGAGGCCGCGCTGCTATATGGTCAGCTTCTCGAACAAGCCGGCCAGGACGCCGAAGCCCTTCGCATGATGGAGCTTTCGATCGTGTCGCGCCCCGATTCTCTTCCGATTGCTGCAACTGGCGCGATCGTCCGGATCTTGATGAAACAAGGTCGCTACGAAGAAGCCAAAGAGCGCCTTGTCCGATTCCATGAGAGCGCAGGCAATGCGAAAGGTTACTTGAACACCGAGCTCTCGCAAATCGAGCAGGCGATCAAACTCTACCGCACATCTAAAACCGCGACAAAACGCAGCTGATATTCCGCACACGACCAGCTTGGCTCACAGTCTCATTTTGAGGCGTCGAGAAGCTGGTTGACACTCGTCGGAAGTTCGACACTTTGTCTTCATCGGTTCGCATTTGGCAGCGTCTCGATCTGAGACCTCAATCTTGTCAGGGGCTTAGCTGCGTTGGCCGCCCCCTTGCTCTACTACTCCCATTATGGGAACGCTCAAGCAAACTTATATCATGTCGGGAATCTTGGCCTCTGCGGTGATGTTGTCCGGCAGCCCGTCGCTCGAATCTCCTCTGAAGGAATCCGCTGAGGCATTGGCTTTAGCCGATCTTCAGGCCGAAGCTTGCACGGGCCTATGCAACCACGAGCCGACCTCAGAAACAGCGATGGGTCGCTTCCTCGAACAAGAGATTGCCGAGCGAGTTGAGCTTGTCAGCAATCGCACATGGACAAAAACCTCTCGCATTCGTTTTTCACGCGAGCTCGCACGCGCCATTGCAAAGGCCTCTTACGAACATGGCGTCGATCCATTCTTGCTGCTGGCGATGGTCGAAGTCGAAAGTCGCTACAATGCGATGGCGGTGGGAACGGTCGGCGAACGTGGGCTCATGCAAATCAAACCGTCTACGGCTCGCGGAATCGTGCCGAAAGACGCGCCCGAGTATGATTGCGACTTACACGACATCGGCTGTAACGTGCTCACTGGCGCTCGCTATATCTCGATGTTGGAAACCCAAACTGACAAACGAAACCTCGAATTCTCATCCACCGGCGACCGCCGCATGTTTGTCCTTCGCTCTTACAACCTTGGTCCAGCCCGCGCCTACAAACTGGCGGTCGAAGCCGAAGTCGCGCTGACGGACGACGAGGACCGCGCGCCGGCAGAACAAACCGAGACCCCAACCAAATCCGTGGGCCCGTCTTACGCCGAGAAGATCAGCTTCCGCGCCGGTCGGTTCCAGACGCGGTACCTCCAATCGGCGACCTCGCCTAAAGAGGTCGTGACCACAGTTGCGTTGGCGAATTAGGCTAAAGGGGCCATGAGGCCTCTAAACGACTCGTTCAACGAATTTCTCAAACAACGACACCTCTACCAGCTCGGCGGTCTGATCACCGAGCGCCCCAATCCGCGCACGGAAAATCTTTCGACCCTCTGCCAAACAGATCTCGCGCAAGCATGTCGTGTGTTTCGAGATGTCGAAATCGATGCGCTTCAAACTCTCTTAGATAAAGAAGACCTCGCAAAAGCGCTCGTCGGAAGCTTGCGGAAAACTCTTGGTGACGGCGGACGGATCTTCCTTGTCGGTTGCGGCGCGACCGGACGGCTGGCGTTGGTTTTGGAGTCCACCTGGCGCTCGCTTGCCCCTGCACCTCTTGCAGAATCCGTGATCGCGTTCACGGCCGGCGGTGATTACGCGCTGGTGCGGTCGATGGGAGTTTTCGAAGATCGCCAAGACCTCGGAGGCGAGCACCTGCAGCGATTGGGATTCCGCGAAGGTGATCTTCTCATCGCAGTCACCGAGGGTGGCGAAACGCCATTTGTGTTAGGTGCACTCGAACGCGCCACCGAGATGAGCTCCGTCAAGTCGTGGCTGTTTTTCTGCAACCCCGCCAAACTCTTGGCCGAGACGGCCGCCCGCTCGAAGCGCGCGATGGAAAATCCGCGTGTTCGCTGGCACGACTTTCCCATCGAACCAATGGCACTCACTGGCTCGACACGGCTACAAGCATGTAGCGTGTTGATGAGTTTCATCGGTGCCTGTTTTGAAGAGCTGCTGACCCGGGCAAAACCCAAATGGATTTTTAACGAGACGCTCGATCTCCTCTACCGCATCGATCCGACGGCGCTGATGCCGCTCATTGAACATGAAGCCTCAGCCCACCTCAGAACTGACAATTCGGGATTCACTTTGCATCGCAGCCAGAGCGCGGCCATCGGCGTCCTCACCGACACCACCGAGCGCGCCCCTACCTTCAGTCTGGCCGCATTTGAAACTCAGCTCGAGGCCGCGAATCACCCATCGCTGGCGACGCTATCTCGCACCTACTTAGAAATCCCTGGAACGCATTCAAGTCAGGACGCATGGCTCAAACTGCTGGGCCGAAAACCAAGGCCGTTTCTTCCGCCCGAGGACGTCATCCTACCCGACGGCAAGAGACCCGCGATCGATCTTCCGCAGATTTACGGCTTCGATTTTTCTGAATCCGTATTAAACCGTCGCGCGCAAAACGGCATTCAAACTTCGGTCATCATCGACATCGAGTTTGAAGGCCATTCTGACCTCGCCTTTCGCACCTCGCAGGCCGCCGACACTCGCCCGCAATGGGAAACCCGTTTCGAAGTCGGCACCTCGAGCATCGTTCGGCAGTCCATCCTGAAGTATCTCCTGAATCTGCAATCGACGCTGGCAATGGGGAGGGTCGGACGATTCCACGGCAATCTGATGACCTATGTGAAACCCACCAATGGGAAACTCATCGACCGCGCCCTGCGCACAGTGCGCACACTTCTTAGTCAGCCTCAGCTTTCAAAAATCGACCGCGATCCAAATTCCTTTTCCGAAGAGGAGCTGCTCTCGGCAGTGTTCGTTGCCATGGAAGAGGTGGCAACTGGCGAACCGGTCGCACTGAAGGCGCTCGAAATTTTGCGAATTGACCAATCGAGTCACAAGCGCTGACTTGACAGCCTCGCGCACGTTTCGTTGAACGGAAACATGCGTATATCACTTGTTCTTTTGCTGTCGTTTTCCGCCTCTTTGTTTCACCTCGAGTCCGCTCACGCCTGGGGCCGGATCGGCCACGATCTCGCGGCGCGAGTTGCCGCTCATCTCGTGTCCGAGACAACTTCAAAGCCGTTCTACAAATCGCGCGCGATGGACCTCGGCTATTACTGCAACGTCCCCGACCTGGTGTGGAAAAAAACGCATTACAACATCGAGTGGACCAACCACTTCATGGACCTCGAAATCTTTGATCGCGAATTCAAAAAGCGAATCGAAGAGGGTAAGCTCTCGCCCAAAGAAGACCCCTATGAAATGACCCGTGCGGCGTTCAACACCAAGTTTAGCAACATTCCAGACACGGCCGGCCGGGCCTATTGGCGCGTGCGTGAGCTAGAAAAGCGCCTGCAAGCGACCGCCGATCTTCTCAAACAAAAGGACATTCTCAAGGAAGAACGCCATCGCCTGCAGCTAGAGTGGCTGGTCGTCGCGGGCGTCATCGGTCACTACATCACCGATCTTGCGCAACCGCTGCACGTCACCGAGAACTACGATGGGCAAATGACCGAGCAAAAGGGTGTGCACTCGCACTTTGAGGACACGATCGTCGACCAGCTCTGGCCGTCTATCGACATGCAAGTCTACAAAGAAGCCGATCGCATTTGGGAAAAAGAGCGTGGCGCGATGGCTGGCAAAACAAGCCTGGCGCTGATGAAAGAGCTCTCCGAAGGTTCGCTCAAAGAACTCGAAGAGATTCTAAAACGCGACAAAAAGACACCTCGTGATGACCTCAAAAAGGCGGCCGAAGTTTATCGGCCCATCATTGTACGGCGCCTGGCCACTGGCGCAGTGGTCTTGGCCGAAATCTGGCGACGTCACTCCAACTGGGTTCCAAACGAAGACAAGTTCTACGCATTTTCTGGCGAGCCGGCGTACATCCAGCCTTCGGTTCCACCACCGACGCCGACGCCCGCACCTTCTCCAACTCCAAAAAAATAGCGGCCGACCGGATCAGGGGCCAATCGCGCCCCTATTTGCTCTGCGCGATCGCGAGGGGATCACGTTTGATCGCCTCGATTCTATTTCTCGTGTCATGAAGAGTCGCCATCAACGTGACACCTCCCCCACCCAACTGCGCAGCCGTCTTTTTGGCCTGTTGTTCGATATTCGAAATCTGAAATTCGAAAACTGGTAGCAGCTTTTTAATCAGCGAATACCGCTGAGCATCTTGCCCGAGTTCGATAAATGGGAGTTCAGGACTGCCAAAAGCTCGCAAGAGATAGTTGGGCTTAGTCAGCTCTTTTCTATCTATAAAAAGTGGGCCCACCTCAACGAGCTCCAGTTGGTTAGATAGCATCAAAAGCGAACTCGCAAATCCAAGCAGGGCCGAATGTGTTGCAACCTCGTCGGCACGAATCTCATCCTCGCGAGTCGCCGAGTGGGTCTTAAGTTCGTCCATCACGTTTTGAAGGTTGTCGCGAAGATTTTCTGACTGCCCTTTTCGGTACTCAGTTTCGTAAAACAGGGCAAAAAACGGCGACACCAACGGCGCTTTGTTGGACATCTTTCGCAGGCGATAGAAGAAACAATCTTGAACCTCCATCTCCATGAAACCCAACCG
Organism: uncultured Pseudobdellovibrionaceae bacterium; assembly: GCA_934277865.1. Taxonomy (GTDB): domain Bacteria; phylum Bdellovibrionota; class Bdellovibrionia; order Bdellovibrionales; family JAMPXM01. Next base: position 15,746 of record CAKQVW010000014.1, read on the forward strand.
TTGATCACAGATTTTCTCAGGGTTCGCCTCAATCGCTAGCGCCAGAGCTCGCACTCGAAAAAAATCCGCTGCCAACCAGCCGACGTACCGAGTACCTGGGGTTGCCGCGGCAAACACCGGTCGAATTGCCCGATCCGAGGGAACTGGGTTTTCCCCATCCGGAGTCAGCACCTCGATAATCCCGACCATCGATTCACGAAAATGCGCGCGTTCGAGACCAAATATCGATTCCGGCAAAAAGACCGTGGTTGCAATTCCCAGCAGCAAACTAAACACCAAGCTCGCCTTAAGTGCCGCAGGCGGAGCACCGTCGTTAACATCCGAAACCGGGCTTCCGGGAAAAAAGAAAAACGTCACCAATGTCAGTGGCAATCCCAACGCTGGGCTTAAAAGCGATAGGCGAATCAGCGATTTCCAAATGCCGCCGAGCTTCTTCTCGTCGAGGATATGTGCCCACCTCTTGATAAAAGCATTGGTGATCGACGCAAAACCCAGCAGAGCCAAAACAAACCAGACGCCGTAAAGAATCAATGTCTTTTCCACATCCAAGCTGGCACGGGCCGAAATCAACTGCCCCTTCAACATCAGGTAGACGAAGACATTAAACAGCACGGTCCCAAGAAAGATCGCTGCAAACGAGGAAAATGTCAGAACCCCTTTTCCTGAAAGGGGGTTTAGGTTTTCGCCATCATCGCGAAGGTTCGGCTTTGCCATTCTTTAGACATTTCATCAGCTAAGGCCGCAATCGGTCAGCCTCTACTTGCCAGCTTCAGGACTTCGCGCTAGGTCGAGGTCCGATGCCTCTTAGAACTTCGCGACAAACCCAAGCCATCTTCGAGCTCTCATTTGCCGGAGCACTATGGGGCTTTGGCTTCGTCGCGGCCTATTGGTCTTTGACCGTGGGCGGCCCCTTCACCATCACCGGCTGGCGTTTTGTAATCGCCGGCCTCATAGGTCTTTTTAGCTATCTCGCGATACAAAAAGCGAAAGGCCAAACCTTAAGGCTCGACATCTTTCAAACTTACCTGCGCGCAGCGTGGTGGCCGGGCGTCTTCATCGCCACTCTTCTTGTCCTCCAAACTTGGGGACTTCAGTACACGACCGCAACCAAGAGCGGATTTATCACATGTCTTTACGTTCTCATCGTCCCGATGATCGAGCCCTTTTTTGGCGGCCCCAAGCCTACACGCGCTGTCTTGATCAGCGCGATCGGCTCGCTGATCGGTGTCGCGTTGATGTGTGGACTTCTAAACTCCTTTCTTTCCGGAGAAGAACTCGACGCGAAATCGCGACTCAACATCGGAGACTTTCTCACCCTGATTGCCGCGTTTGCCGCCTCATTTCATATTCTCGCCATCGACCGTATCAGTGCCAAACTTGGCTCAGACTTCGATAGTTACCAATTCAACACCGCCCAAAGTTTTATGGCCGGTCTTCCGACGCTCGCGATCGCGATGGTCATTGAACCAAACGCCGGTAGCTTCCTCGCACGTCTATTTGACCCAATGGCACACGGTGCCGCCTGGACGGCGCTTATTGGGTTTACCAGCCTTGCCATCGGTTCGACACTGATCGCTTTTGCGCTCCAGGTTCGTGCGCAAAAACACATTCCACCTGCAACGGCCTCGCTGCTCTTTCTTCTTGAATCCCCATTTGCCGCACTCTTTGCAGCCTTGCTCCTGGGAGAAATCGCAACGCCCATTCAACTCTTGGGCGGCGCTATCATTCTTCTCTCGGTCGGCTACGCCACCACATCGATGACCAAAAAGTCTTGAGCTAATTAAATATCGACGCTGTTTCAAATTGGCTCTCGTGACCGGAAGTCCGAGTTTCAACCTGTTGAGCAATTGTGAAAAAGGTCGGTAAAGAAAAAAATTAAGTCAAGGCCTCGGCTCATACGCCGATCAAGTCCTTCTACTAGACTTCGTGGAACATGTCGGTCACCGCGGAACGTGTGTTGGAGGAATCTGTGACGTTTCATACTGCTAAAAGTTTTTGCTGGGCTTGGCTGCTTGTCACCTTCTCGTATTGACCGGCCGGGAATTCAGGGACGCATTACGACTCGCTCGGGGGATCGCAGCGCATACAGGATCTCGCTGTCGTATGGGCCGAAAGCGTGTACCGTCATGATATGTGCAACGGAAGCTTACCTGGAAGCGAAGCTAGAACGGCCTGTGAGGCCAGCGCCAAGGCGTCGTTCATCGCAAGGACACCAGACTACCCTGCACGCTTGGAGCGAATCGTGAAGTGGGTCAACTTGAACCAAACCCTAGCCGATGCGAACTATCCAACCGGCACAAAGATTACTTTCTTTATGAGCTCTGGAACCACCAAATTCGATAATCTTTGTCAGCGAATGAAAAACGCTTACCTAATAGGAAGCGGAAATATACCGACAATCGATGGTTGTTCGAAGACACTCAATTCAAACGACATGCCCTCTGCAAATAAACGATTCCAGAACAGACTCCTGGACGGCAAGCTTCCGAACAATGATGACCTCCCTGGCGTCGTCCAAGGAAGCCACTTCATATCCAACTACTACGACTTCTTCAACGACAGCGGTCACTATGATCATTTTCACATGGAGATAAAGTGAAACCCCTGATTGTCGCTTCAATCTTGCTTCTCCCGCATTC
>CAKQVW010000015.1 GCA_934277865.1 uncultured Pseudobdellovibrionaceae bacterium
CCCAGTGCGTGCCACCACGTCCCGCAACGTCAACGACCGCAACACCGACCCGAAAGAGTTTTTCAGCAGTGGTCGCCGAGATCCCACAGCCGGTCTCTTTCACGATCACCGGCTTTTGAAACCGCGAGGCCATCAGCGAAGAAAGCTCTTCCAACGCGTTCAAACCGCCACGAAAATTTGGCGTGCCTTCCATCTGCAAAGCTTCTTGCAGAGGGTTGAGATGAATGATCAAAGCGGCTGCTTCAAGTGAATCGACAAGTTTTAAAACCTTGTCGGAACCCACTTCAATCAACTGACTAAGGCCGATATTGCCAAACAAGATGGCGCGCGGGGCGACTTTGCGAACGTTCGACCATTCTCGTGTGCTTTCGGCATCGTGCAACTCGCGGCGCTGCGAACCAACACCCATCGCCCAACCACGGCGCTCCGCCGCTCGCGCAAAGATCTCGTTGAGCCTCAGCGAACCACTGTGCCCAGCCGTCATCGAGCTAATAAAGAATGGTGATTTCACCGCGACTTCGCTTGCGGCTCCCGAAAAGAGCTTCGCCGCAATCGAAACTTCGGAGAAGTCGATTTCTGGAAGTGCTTCATGAACAAAGTGGAAACGATCGAAGCCCCCGCCGCCAGACTGGACGGATGGATCCATCGACGCGGTGATGTGGTCGCTTTTGCGAGCTTCAAAAACCTGACCGTTCTCCATGGACTTTCGAACCTACCACATGTTTCTTCAGTTCAGAGGGTTTCGATCAAATGATCGTGTTTCTTCCCGAAGAGTTTAAAAAAAAACGAGCAGGCTTTTCACAGCCCACTCGTTTTTTGAAGATTCCTCCGACCCTTTTTTTAAAGGGCAAGAGTCTTACGCGCGAGCACCGACTTGCGAAACAATCGACGCAAATGCAGCCGCATCTTGTACCGCGATATCGGCCAAGACTTTGCGATCAAGCTCGAGGCCCGACTTCGCAATGGCGTTCATTAGTTTAGAATATGTTGTTCCGTTCAAGCGGGCTGCAGCGTTGATACGCTGAATCCACAATGCGCGGAATTCCCGTTTGCGAACTTTGCGATCACGATAAGCGAATTGCAGACCGCGGTCTGTCTTTTCACGAACGTGGATGTAGCAGCGACTGCCAGAAGAGTAGTAACCTTCCGCGCGCTGAAAAAACTTTTTACGACGTTTCTTAGCCGCAACGCCGCGTTTAACCCGTGCCATGCGACTCTCCTTAGAAATTCAACAGACGTTTTGTCTGTTCCATGTTTGCAGAATGAACATACCCGTTCTTCTTGAGCTGACGCATGCCTTTGGCAGAGTGCGGGCTCAACAAGTGACGGCGACCAGCCTTACGGCGCTTCACTTTTCCTGAAGCAAGCTTCACCAAGCGCTTCTTAGCACCTGAGTGAGTCTTCGACTTTACAGCCATTGATTCCTCATAACTTCCGACCAGGCGGTCAGCACGATGCTGAGCTCTTTTTAGCCTGGGACAGAGCGAACAAGCTTTGTAACAGTCCTTGACCCCCAATGGCAAGGACCTCGTCGCAATCCGATAAAATCTCATACACCTGCGGTTTGGCAGTGATATCGTGGGGATATGGACACCCACCCGACCGGCAAATCCGACCGAAAAACCGAGCCGCCAAGCCCCCCGGGAAGCCTGGCCCTGGCGCTTTTGGCGGCCCTTGCCGTCCTATTCGCCATGGTGGCCGGTTTCCTCTATTTCCGAAGCTCGGACGAAGCCACCCCCTCACCTCAGGACGCTTCCCGATCCTCCCCCAAAAAAGAGAGCCATTTTTTCGATGACCTCTTACACGCGATGTTTGAGGAGGGCCCGGCCCCTGCCGCGCCAAGCCAAAACACCCCCCCAGCGCCGCAGGTGCATTTTTCCGAAATTTTAGCGGCCGACGACGCCTGCCTGTATCACCAGTTCAAGGCGCCACGATCTGCCATGCGGGACTATTTCTCCACCACCAGCTTTGCCCGCGACTACGCGGAATACGACGACGTCGTCTCCGGCTACGAATCCGCCACGTCTCGCTTTGGAGAATTTTATCTCGGGCTCGCTTATGCGCATTGGCTTGTCCATGAGAGCCGGCTTGTCCATGAGCACGGACATGCGAGCGGCGCGCAACTCAGTCCCTACAAGCGAAGCTTTGCGCGTGCCGGCCGCCGCCTTTTGGCTTTGGCGCGAAACGATTCCGGCAATGCTGCTCCAGCGACGTGGGCCCTTTTGGCGCTGGAAGAAGCCTTAAAAGAAAACGACCCCACCATGGGCATTTCGGAAAGCGAACTCGAAGAAGCCAAGGACTACGTCAAGCTGGCCACTCGATTTGATTCCTACACCCTTGATCACCTACGAAAGATGGCGGCGATCGAAGACACAAGAGCCGTGGCGTTCTTGGTTCGGATGGACCACCACCGCTTGCTGGCGCTTCCCGATTGGACCGAGTTTGTTGCACGCCTAAAGCGCTCGGCACATGTCTCGACTGAGACTCGAATTCACCTAGCAGAACTCATCGCGGGCAACGCCAAAAGTGCTTCCCGGCCCTCCATCGCCTATGGGTACTCACCGCTGGAACTGAAACTCGCCGAAACCCTGGCTGAAAACACCAGGCCCATCCCCACCGCCGATGACATCGACAAAACTTTTCCCACTCATCAGTTTCCCAACTCAAACGAGATCGTCAAAAGTCCCGACAGTCTCTGCCCACCACCAGACGTGGACCCCTATCGCAAATCCCTCCTTGAGCACATGAAGGTGCTCCGAGAGGCCGGCGTGGAGCTTGGACTTTCGCTCTAAAAGTGGACAGAATTGGGCGCACTTTGCCAAAGTTTCGCGCCCGACACCGCCTAGATCGCTCCTCAGCCCTCTCAGTTCCCCCACGTGCTGGCACCCCGGCTGCAATCCTCAATCTCTGTCGTCAATCTCGAGGGAGGTCCCTATGAAACGGTTCCTTGGATACGCCGCGATCGCAGTTTCCGCCCTACTCACTCACACACCGAAGGCCGAGGCCCACATCGGCTTTGGCGATGACTACGAATGTAGCGAAGGTTATTCGCAAGATTGCTGGCTCAAAGGCAACTCTCAGCGAGTTCTGCGACTCACCTTTCGTGGAACCGAAGCGGAGCTCGGGCCAAGCTGCAGCTGGCAAACGCAAAAGCTCGGCCTGCAAATTCCCAAAACCGAACAACATGCCGGAGTCGAACGCGGCGCCATTGAGTACACTCGCCCTCACGTGTCCTTCTCGGGAGGCACCGGCCAAGAAACCCGACTCACCTGTCACTATGAAATTCGCTCCAAACGCCAAGACCTTCGCTTTGTCGTGAAAAACCTAAGAACGCGGTATTGGACAGACAGAGCTGAGCAATCGGGAATCTGCATGGACGACGTTCGTGAAGCCCAAGCTATTCCGGGATCAATTGGCGCCGGTCGCAGCATGGGAGCCTCGCTCACACAAGGCGAGATGTGCTCTAGCATCTACGCAATTGCCGGCCTGGACAAAACAGGAAAAGATTTAAATGGCAATCCTCGTGTCATCAAATTCGGCTCACGCGAACACGACTTGATGGAGCGTGGACTCTCCGATGGCAACCTTTCAATCACACCACCAGGCGACATTCAACCCTAACCACCAAAACAGCGGCATCGCGGTTCCATAAAAAAACCTCGCAATTCGTCATTGCGAGGTTTTTCTTTTGGAACTTGAGAAAATCCAAAGTGTGGCGAGACTATTTCTTCTCGTTGCCTTCGGTACCTTCCGTCGCTTTCTTCTTCTCGTACTCCTTGATCTTCGCAGGATCCGGAGCCAGCAGAACAAAGAGCTGCTTTCCTTCCATCTTGGGATTCGATTCAACCATCGCGATATCGGTCATCGCGGCGATCACCTTTTGCAAGAGACCCATACCCAGTTCTTGGTGAGCCATCTCGCGACCGTAGAACCGAAGGTTCACTTTCACCTTGTCGCCTTCAAGAATGAAGCTACGCGCTTGGCGCATCTTCACGTCGAGATCATGTTGGTCCGTGCGTGGACGAAGCTGGATCTCTTTGATCGTGATGACGGTTTGGTTTTTACGAGCTTCATGCTCTTTCTTTTTCAGCTCGTACTTGTATTTGCCGTAGTCGGCAATTTTACAAGTTGGCGGCTTCGCCGTTGGCGCGACCTCGATGAGGTCCAAGCCTTTGGCCTCTGCCATCTTCAGCGCTTCAAACGGAGGAAAGATACCAAGCATCGTGCCGTCCTCGTCGATCACGCGCACTTCAGGAGCGCGGATCTCGCGGTTCACACGTGGGCCGTCTTTCTGAACCTGCGGTCCACGACTGCGAGGTCCACGATCAAACTGCGGACGTCCACCACCACCGGGGCCACCGCCACCAGGACCGCCGCCAAAACCACCTGGTCTCGGACCGCTATGGCCGCCCGGTGTAGGTACGCTGGTTGGGCCTCCCACGCTTCCGACCGGACGAATCGGCGAAGGGCCGCCGCTACCTACGGGTGTGATGGGACTGGGACGTGGACCTTGCCCTGAACCGCCTCCTGGGGGGCGGTCAAAACCATTCGAACTAATGGCGAACCTCCTGGTTGGTTTCCGATTTCGGAGCAAATTGCTCCGCGACTAAGCTCTTCAAACTGCGCTCGCTGACTTCTCTTTTCAAAACTTGAGCGAGGTTATCAAACGAAACTCCGTTCACATTGCGACCGTCATTCAGACGAATCGTCACTGTGCGATCACGTACCTCTTGGTCTCCGACCACGAGCATGTACGGAATCTTTTGCAGCTGCGCTTCGCGAATCTTAAAGCCCAGCTTTTCGTTGCGTGCATCGTACTCAGCACGCACACCCATGCTCTTCAGCGTCGCCAGACACTCGTTTGCATACGCATCTTGCTTATCGGTGACGTTCATGAGCACAGCCTGCGTTGGCGCAAGCCAAGTTGGAAGCTTGGCACTTGTGTGTTCCAGATAAACGCCGATAAAGCGTTCCAGCGAACCCAAGATCGCACGGTGAAGCATCACTGGGCGATGCGCCTGATTGTCGTCGCCGACATACTCCAAGCCAAACGCCTGTGGCAAATTGTAGTCGATCTGGATGGTCCCTAGCTGCCAGCTACGCCCGATGGCATCGACGAAGTGAATCTCCACCTTGGGACCATAAAACGCGCCATCACCTGGGCTGATGCCGTATTTCAGACCAAGGCTTTCAAGCCCCTTCATGAGGGCACCCTCGGCCTGATCCCAAACTTCATCCGAACCCATACGGTTTTCCGGACGAGTCGCCACCAAGAGTTTAAACTCGGTCATGCCCAGAATCTCATAGGTCTTCATCGTGAGTTTCATGAAGTCGACAATTTCGGCCTGCATCTGATCCGGACGGCAGAAAATGTGAGCGTCGTCTTGGCAGAACGTGCGCACACGCGTGAGACCATGCATGACACCCGATCGTTCGAAGCGATGCAGGCGGCCGAAGTCCGCAACTCTGAGCGGCAGATCACGGTACGAGTGTTTCTCGGCTGCAAACATCAAACAGTGCGACGGGCAGTTCATCGGCTTCATCGAAGCTTGGCGCTCGTCGGCTCCTTCGATCACTTCTTTTTGCGCCGATTTATCGATCGCCGCAAAGTACATGTTCTCGCGATAATTCTGGAAGTGCCCGGACGTCTTAAAGAGCTCGACATCAAAAACCTGGGGCGTAATGACTTCTTGATAGCCAAACTCGCGATAGAGATCGCGCATCAAACCCACGAGCTCGTTATAAATGACCGTGCCCTTACCCGTGAAGAATGGCGAGCCTGGCGCATACGGGTGGAACATGAAAAGGCCCAAGTCTTTTCCAAGTTTTCTGTGGTCACGTTTTTTAGCTTCTTCCAGGCGAGACAAATACTGATCGAGATCTTTTTTATCGGTGAACGCCGTCGCGTACACACGCTGAAGCTGCTCGCGTGTTTCATCCGCGCGCCAGTAAGCGCCCGCAATCGACATCAGCTTCACGGCCTTGATCTGCCCAGTCCGCTGCACGTGGGGCCCACGACAAAGATCAAACCACTGATCGCCATTGTGATAAATGCCGACAGTTTCTGTACCCGTCTTCGCGACGATGTCGTCAATCAGTTCGAGTTTGAACTTCTCACCCAACTTCGCAAACGTCGCTTTGGCTTGCTCGGCGTCCATCTCTTCACGTTTGATTTCAAGATCGGCGTTGATGATTTCCATCATCTTCTTTTCGATCTTCTCAAAATCATCAGGAGAGAATGTGCGCGGGCTATCAAAGTCGTAGTAAAAACCGTTTTCGACAACCGGACCGATTGTCACCTTCACGTCTGGCCAAAGTGCTTGAACCGCCTGTGCCATCACGTGAGCCGCCGAGTGACGAACCACTTCTAAGCCTTCTGGCGACTTCGTCGTGACAATTTCAATCTTGGTCCCGTTGGGAACCAAAGCTCTGAGATCCTGAACATCCGGTTGCCCGTTGAACTTCGCACCAAGCGTCGCCTTCGCAAGGCCTGCACCAATGCGACTTGCGACCTCAAGAACTGTCGGTTCTTTATCAAATTCAAGTTTCTTCCCGTCCGGAAGAATAATCTGAGTTGTGCTCATGAAATGCGGCCGTGGAGTTCAAAGCGGCCAACCGAAGGAGCTTCGGTCGAACAAACTGGAAGACGTTTAGCTAAAGGCATTTGATACATCCGAGACAGAATAAGAGATTTCCAAGGAATATTCAAGGAGTGGCACTTGCCGCACCATACCCGCCCCCAATCCAAATAAAAACGGGTTTGGTCACCCAAACCCGTCTTTCAGCCCAAAAACCCCGCCAAGCGCAGCCGGGGGCGGAGCGATACCAATCAGTAGGCCACGTGGTGGTGGAGCGATTCCTCGATCCGTGGGTCCTTAACTGGGATCAGCTTGTTCTTCGACAAGAACGACGTCACCGACCACAAAAAGAGACCACCAAAGAACAGGAACGAACCAATTTCCTGCCACGAGAACTTCGGTGCGTACGGATCCAGCGTTGGATAAACCATCCAGTGGATGTCCACGTACTGCATGATCAAAATCAAAACCGAGACCATGACCAGGTGATTTGGCGTGCGCTTCGCCCAACGTGGCAAAAGCAGCAAAAACGGCACCGCGAACTTCAAAATCAAGAGCGAGAACGTGATCGTCATCCACCAGCCGTTTGCACGCGCGAGATAAAAGATCGTCTCTTCCGGCAAGTTTGCGTACCAGATCAAAAGGAACTGCGAAAAGCCGATATAGGCCATGAAAACCGTGAAGCCCTTCAGGAACTTTCCGATGTCATGCAGGTGATCTTCCGAAACAAGACCACGAAGCCAGCCCTTCTTCATCGAATACACAACGAAGATGACAAACATCGCCAAGAACGACTGGAACAGACCCGCGAAATTGTAAATCCCCCAGATCGTCGAGAACCAGTGTGGCTGAAGCGACATCAGAACATCGACTGTGAACAGCGAGTACGAGATCGCAAAAAACAGGAGGAAACCAATCGAAAGCGGAACCGCCTTCAGCGTCCACTTAGGGTCGCCATCGACGTCTTGTTTCAAAGAGTTTCCGATGATCAGCTTTGCAAAGAGCAACCAAACACCGAAAGTCACCACGATACGAACAACGTAGAACTCCCAGTTCAGGTAAGCCGCTTTCGCCTGAATCAATGCATCGTTGGCCACGATCTTTGGATCCAGCCACTGATAGATGCTCTTGGAGCCCGCCAAAAGCACCAACGCGCCGATCGCCGCGATCGGCAAGAAGGCTGTGAAGGACTCGGCAATTCGACGAACGTTGACCGACCAGCCGGCTTTCGCCACGTGCTGGATGGCCGCAAAGAACAAACCGCCAAGAGCCAAGTTGGTCCAGTACATGTACGACGTCAGGTAGCTATGCCATGCGCGGTGCGAATCTTTGTAGAACGCCAGCGAGAGCAGAACAATTCCGAGAAAAATTGAAACCGCGTAAAGAGTGCGCAAGCCTTTGCCTGCGACAAACTGTCCGGGATTCACTGCGTGTGTAGAGGATGTCGATGCTGCCATTTTCCTCTCCTTATTTCTTCGTTCCAAGTTTCTGGAGGCTGCGAACGTAGTTCACAATCGCCCAGCGGTCGTTTTCGTTCACAAGCTGATAAGCGTACGAGCTCATGACACCCTGACCATCTGTGATGATGTGGTAAATCCCACCATCCGACATTTTTACGATCTTCTCCGACAAGAGCGTCGGTGGCTTGAGCGCCATCTTCGGCGCAACCGTTCCATCACCTGCACCACCAACTCCGTGGCAAAGTGCGCAGTAGATGTCGTACTTGCGACGACCAAGTTCCAACACTTCTGCCGACGTGTTTCCTGCGAGCGGGTTTTTCAATTTCTGAGCCGCATCAACAGGGTTGCCTGCATACTTATAGGGTGTGTAACCAACCGGAACTGTCCCCTCCGGAGGAAGTCGCGACGAACCTTTGGTCGGATTCGAAGGTTCGTAGTCTTGCGCCTTCAGCGCCGGCGAATCCATCATATCTTGGATCAGCTCCACGTTCGGGTCTTTGGAAAGCGAAGGCGTGCTCTTTGTGCACGCCGACGTCATCGCACCGACAAGAGCCAGCGCAATCACAGACACCACAAGGCGAATACGCGTGGACATTCCCATTTTCGTCTTCGTCGTCATTTTACGAGATGTTTTCATCAGTTCTTTCTCTCTATCCAACATCAGTCTTAGTAGCGCGCCAGTTTTTTGATTTCTTTCGCGCCCAAGCTCTTTAAGAGCTGCTCGCAACGTTCCGCATTGTAGGCCGCATCTTCTTCGGAAATGAAGATCGCGAACTTGTGGCAAGTCACGTCTGGGTCGATCACGGGCGGATCAATCTTTGGTAGTTTGCAGAGCACAAAAAGCGCTCCTACCGAAGACAGGGCCGCAAACAAGATCGTGAGCTCGAACATGACCGGAACAAATGCCGGACCCGAGAAAAATGGCTTACCACCGACATTGATCGGCCAGTCGATGGCCGACGTCCAATACTGAAGCGCCACCGCACACATGAAGCCCGTTAGGCCCGCAACAAAGGTCACATAGGGAATCATCGAACGTTTGATGCCGATCGCTTCTTCCATCCCGTGAACAGGAAACGGAGTGATGGCGTCAAACTTCTTGAAGCCCGCTTCGCGAACTTTGCGAGCTGCTTCGACAACTTCGTGATCATCCAGCCAAAGGCCTGCAATTCCACCCGATGCCATTAGTGACCTCCACCATGTCCAGGCCGCTTTTTACCTACAAAAAGGACCGGCTTCACTTCTGCGATCGCAATCGCAGGAACAAACTTCAGATACAAAAGGAAGATCGTCAGGAACATACCGAAGCTTCCGAACAAGATCGCTGTGTCAAACCACGACCACGCATACATCCCCCAGTTTGATGGGAGGAAGTCGCGGTGAAGCGAAGTGACCGTGATCACGAAACGTTCGAACCACATTCCGATGTTAACGAAGATCGAAACCACAAACATGACCGGGATCGAGCGACGGAACCGTTCGAACCAGAAGAGCTGTGGGATGAAGACGTTGCACGAGAACATGATCCAGTAAGACCACCAGTACGGACCAAATGCGCGGTTTGTGAACGCATAGACCTCGTAGGGGTTCCCCGAGTACCACGCGATGAAAAACTCCGCGCAGTACGCGTAACCGACCATGAGACCAGTCGCCATGATGATCTTGTTCATGACTTCCATGTGGTCGATCGTGATGTAGTCCTTAAATTGCGGGAATCCGATACGAACCAGCGTGAGCAAAGTCACAACCATCCCGAAGCCCGAGAAGATCGCACCCGCAACGAAGTACGGCGGGAAGATCGTTGTGTGCCATCCAGGAAGCATCGAAACCGCGAAGTCAAAAGAGACAATCGTGTGAACCGACAAAACCAGTGGAGTCGAAAGACCGGCGAGAAGCAGATAAAGCATCTCGTAATGAGCCCAGTCACGAGCCGACCCACGCCAGCCAAGCGACAGTGCACCGTAGATCATGCGGCGGAGTTTTGTCTTCGCACGGTCGCGAAGAGTCGCGAAATCTGGAATCAGTCCGATGAACCAGAAAACCGATGAAACCGTCGCGTACGTCGAAACCGCAAACACGTCCCACAACAGAGGCGAACGGAAGTTCACCCACAGCGGACCTCGCTGGTTCGGATACGGCAGCAGCCAGAAATCCAGCCACGGACGGCCCGTGTGAATCAGTGGGAAAATCCCCGCTGTCATAACGGCAAAAACCGTCATCGCTTCGGCTGACCTTGCGACCGACGTTCTCCACTTTTGACGGAAGAGAAACAGGATCGCCGAGATCAGGGTTCCGGCGTGGCCGATCCCGATCCAGAAGACGAAGGTGATGATCATCGTTCCCCAGCCGACTGGGTGGTTCACACCCAAGAGGCCCATGCCCACACCGATGATGTAGGCGATATGGAGAATGTAGAACAGGAACAGCATCTTTGCGCTGAGAAGCATGGCGAACCATTTTTTACCTGGGGCAGCTTCCACCGGCTGACAGATGTCGTCCGTGATGTCTTTGTACGTTTTATTCCCAAGAATCAGGGGCTTTCGCGTGACCGAACTCATACGAGCTGACCCTCATGTTGCATGTCTGTCATTTCAACAGCCGTTTTTGCCGATACCGAAGTTTCTTTCACCGCTGGAACCGCACCGTGCCCGCCATGGCCTTGACCATGTGCTGGCGCCTCTTCGCGAACCGCGTTGCGGATGCGAGTTTGGTACGCGATGCGAGGAGCTGCATTGAGCTCTTCCAGAAGTTTGTACGAACGTTTGTCCTGGAACATACGAGAGACACGTGAGTTCGGGTCATTCAAATCACCAAACACCATGCTGTCGGATGGGCAGGACTCCGCACAAGCCGGCTTGATTTCGCCGTCTTTCAACGGACGTTTTTCATCGCGCGCCTTGTTGGTCGTGCGACGAATACGTTGAACGCAGAACGTGCACTTCTCCATGACCCCACGAGGACGAACCGTCACATCTGGGTTGTACGCCATGTGCAGCGGCTCTTCGCGCTTCTTCATGTAGTTGAACCAGTTGAAACGACGGACCTTATAAGGGCAGTTGTTTGAACAGTAACGAGTCCCGACGCAACGGTTGTAAACCATCTCATTAAGACCCTCGTCATTGTGAACCGTCGCCAAGACCGGGCAAACCGTCTCGCAAGGCGCGTTTTCACAGTGTTGGCACATCATCGGCATGAAGACCGCTTCTGGAGCTTCAGGCGATCCTTTGTAGTAGCGATCGATGCGGATCCAGTGCATTTCACGACCCTGCATGACGTACTTCTTGCCAACCGTTGGAACGTTGTTTTCCGACTGGCAGGCAATCACACACGCCGAGCAGCCTGTGCACGAGTTGAGATCCACAGCCATCGCCCACTTGTGCTTGGTGTACTGGTGCTGCGGCCAGATCGTGAAGATCTGATGCTTGTGAATGCCAGCCGAAGGATCTTTCTGATACGCCGAGTTTGTCGCTTCGATGACGATCTTACGACCTTCCATCAGATGATGGTCTTGCGTCGATGCGAGTTCATAACGGCCAGATGTCTTCTTAAACGACGCCTTCAAACCTGAGAAAACAGGTTTGCCAGTAGCGAAGCTGGAAAGCTGATACGCATCAACACCCAAACCATCGGCAACTTTTCCAGCGTGCTTTTGGCCGTAACCAACCGCAAGCCCCATGACCTCGTCATGAAGACCCGGCTGCACCAACACGGGGGCCTTCACGGTTTTTCCAGAAACCGTCAGTTCCACCACGTCTCCGGCCTTTAAGCCCTCTTTACGAGCCATCGCTGGCGAAACCGCGAGATAGTTATCCCAGACAACTTTCGAAACCGGATCTGGAAGCTCTTGCAACCATGCGATGTTCGCCAGGCGACCATCTGCCAGTTGCACGGTTGGATAGAGAACCAACTCGTAGCCTTCCGCGACGGTTGGCTTGTAAGTGACCGAGCCAACGAAGGCGCGAGCCGAGCCCGTGCGATCGCGACGAACCGACGTTGTCGCAACACCGGTCTGCAAAACTGCCAACCAGAAGTCGTCAAACGACTGACCACGACCGAGTTCGACCTTGGATTGAATGTCCGACTTCCAAGTCGCCTTCACGTACTCCAGCCAGCTTGCGGCCGCCTTCGCCTTTGAAGACCCTTGAGCCGATGTTTGCGTCCAAGCCAAGAGCAACTCGCCCAGCGAGCGCGTTTGATAGAGCGGCATGATCGTCGGTTGTTGAATCGAGAACACACCCGATTGGAATTCGTAGTCGCCCCAAGTTTCGAGTGACGATCCCGCAGGCAACACCCAGTGCGCTTGCGAACCGGTGTCATCGTTGCGGTTGCCTGTGTAGATAACCGTCTCCACTTTTTTCAACGCCTCGCCAAAGCCGCTATCGGAAGGCAAAACGTACATCAGATTCAATTCATCGATGATGAGCGTTTTGACTTTTCCAGCTTCCATCTCAGCGATGAGCGCTTTCAGCGCCTCAGGCGAACCTGCCAAAGTCTCGTACGCGGCACCGTCGTGATCGATCGTTTTGCCATCGTTGCCAAGCATCGAGTTCAGCGCGTTCACCGCAATCTGAAGCTCAACTTGTTTATCGGTCAGCGTTGGCAAACCACCAGCCATCACAAGCGACTCACCACGAGCCATTGCGAGTTCCGCTGCCACTTGGTCAAAAAGCTTTTCGTCAAGGCCAAGCGAGGCAAATGCGCCATCAGCCGCTTTTGCCGCCTGTGCGACACCCGCAGGAATCGAAAGCGAACCTTTTTTCGCCACACGCGCGATCAACGCCAAAACAACATCGAGCTGTTGGCTAGCACGAATACGGAAGCGATCGTCGGCGTTCATACCGGTGAGCGAAAGAATCGATTCAAACGACACCAAGCGACCCATGTCTTTGCCTGGGGTGCGACGACGCGACCATTGTTTGGAGAACTCAACCGGAGAGATCAATGTCCCCAAGAAGTCCGCGTCGATGGAAACCACCATCTTAGCAAGTTCGAAACGGTAGCGAGGCAAAACGGCACGGCCGTAAGACGCCTTCTGACCAAGTCGAACCGCTTCGACAGGAAGCGTGTCGTACTGAACCCACTTCGCGCCAAATGCACGCGAGAAGTCGCCGATGATCGCCTTCAAGGAAGGCGACGGGCGAGTGCCCGAGACGATCGCGACACCACCCTTTTTCAGGGCTTCTGCGATTTTGCCGTCGGCTTCTTCGAACGTGGTCGAGACCGACTCTTTGTTGGTGCGTTCTTTATTGAGGAGGTTCCGAACCGGGCCGCGCAAACGATCTGGATCGTAGAGCGACAAAATCTCTGCGTGTGCACGAGCCGAGAGACCACCTAGTGACATCGGATGCGCAGCAAGACCTTCCAGTTTAATTGGACGGCCTTCGAGTGTCTTAACCAGCGTACCTGCGCCTTCAAGACCGTCGTACCAAGCAGAGGTGTAGTAGTTGGGCTCGCCCGGTGTGATTTCCTTTGGCGCCTTGGCGTAAGGAATGATGTGAGCAGCTGGACGACGAACACAGCCCGTCGTGGCCAGAGCGACACTCGCACCCATCACCTTCAAGAAGTCGCGACGAGCAAAACCCGCATCGCCCTTCTCTTCCGCGTAGGGCGACGACATAAATTCGTTTTCCAAGCGCCCCGCAATGGCCGGATCTTTTGCCCATTGCTCGAGGCTCAACCAATAATTCTGCATTTCAGAGTTTTGAGATTCCATATGCGTCTTAAAATCCTTGTTGAGCTCTCGTTAGTAGTGGCAGGTCGAGCAGCTGACCGGCGCCTGGTTTTCTTTCTCGCGGTGGCAGCTGATACACCAGCCCATCGAAAGCGAAGAGTGTTGATACATCACTTCCATCGACTCAACCGGCCCGTGACACTTGTGGCAGGCTTGAGGCGCACCGTACTTTTCGACGTGGCGCTTGTGATTGAAGCGCACGTGATCTGGCAGCATGTGCACCTTCTTCCACGCAATTGGCGTGTTGTTGTTGTACGCCTCGGCAAGCTTTTGAATGTCGGGCCTGTCGGTCGCAACAACCAAGTGACAGTTCATGCAGACGTTGAGACTTGGCACGGCCGAATGATTCGCGCGTTCAGCCGAGGAATGGCAGTACAGACACTGCATCTTGTACTGTCCAGCATGAAGCTCGTGCGAGAACGCAATCGGCTGCTCGGGCGCGTAGCCCTTGTTGTATCCAATCGAACCCCACTCGCAACCGGTTGCGAGGAGTCCGAAAAATCCCATCGCCACAGCCAGAGTGGTTTTGCGCAAAACCGGCTTGGCAAACAAAAGATTCCAGATGCTCATGCCTGGTGACCTCAAATTTGGTAAGAGTCCTACCTGCTTGTCCCTCACGGAACTTCGCAAGTCGCACACGCGCCCCGTTATGGGCACACGCACAAAATTTTCTTCGTGATGCTATAAGTAAGCGAAATGCCACGAATTGAGAAACCATTTCTCGAGGAAATTGAGACGACGTTGAAAATGGACATGCAACCTTTTGCGGCATGTCATCATGCATTTCCGGGCGACTTTCTGCGGACTGCTAACAGCTTGAACAAGTTTGGCGTGGAAGCGCCTAAGCAAGCAGCGATTTCCGCCATTCTTGCCTATCTGATTAGCAGTTTTGGAAGCGGACCGAAACAACCGGCCACGGAGGCGAGCTTAAGCGCGAGTGCGAACTGTTCTCATTCGCTGCGCCTCGCGCGCTTCTCGAAGCAGCTCACGCATCCGATGCACCGGCGAAATTCCGGAGTCCCGACTGAATCGTTCCAGCGCGATGTCTTCTAAAATGTCGGTTTCGTCGGACGGACTCAAATCCGTGAGCTTCAACAGTTCGGTCAGTTTCTCGGCCGCCAGCGGAATCTTCGCCAACAAAAAGATGTCGAGCCCACGAAGGCCCTTCGGGAATCCCGAACCACCGGGCGATTCATGATGCTGCTGCACCACCAGCCGAAACTGCTCAGTGATGGCCGGATAACCTTCCATGATTCGCATCGATGCCTCGGGATGCATATCGTAGGACGGCCGATCCGAGATTCCATTTTTCATCAGCGAGATGTCGCGAAAGTACGTCGCCAAGAGGAAGCTTTGGAAAGTGGGAATCGGAACACTTTGAAGTTTGTGAAGGAGTGCGCCGCCGATGAGCGTGGCGCCCACCATTTGCATCACGGAGTTTGGCATCTTTTCGGTTTGCCGCGAGGCAATCAAGTACGGACGAGTTCGGTCTTCTTGGATCAAACCTAAAGTGACCTGTAAAATCTGATGAACTCGGTCCACTTTGGAAAAGAAGTTGTCGCGATCAAAGCCAAACAAAAAAAGATCCAGGCCCGCAAACTCCAGAGCCCGAACAGCGCCACGCGCCCGCACGGCGGGCCCTAGCGATTGGTCGGCCGCTTGCGCCAACATCTCGACGATTCCTGTTTCAAAGAAGCTGTCGATCCCATCGACTCTGGCCATCAAGGCCTCGTCCCCTTTTTCTAGGTAGCGTTCAAACCGTTCGCGCTCCAGAGGCTCGCCCTGCTTAAAAACCCGAACTTGTTTGGAGCCGATGATGACATAGAGATCAAATGGGGCCTTCTGGCCGTTGAGGATGGTCTCAGGTGGAATAGAAATAAACTGTGGCCTTGCCTCTTCCAATTCACGTGTGTCCGGTGACTCACCCGATGCCAAGTTTTCCGCTGGTCCCGTCACTTTGGAAGCCCTCCGCAGTCAAAACCTCTTATCGGCTGAGCCCACAATCGACCTCATTGAGACAATGTTAACAGATTTGAAGACGGCATTAACCAAGCCGTCTCAATGCGAGCCAAACATCTCAAAGCCAACGTCTCAAGATTTCGCAGCGTCGCGGCTTCTCGCCAACATGAAGGCGTATCCCGCATATGCCAGGTTCAATAGAACGAAGCCCGACATGTACTCCACTCCTCCCGCTCCGAAGCCATACGAGTGAAGACCGGCACCCAACACGAAGTTGACGCCGTACCAGGCCATGATCACGAGATTGAAGGAGACAACTGCTCCCATGAGCATTCCGATCTGTTTGACCCATCCCGAAAGCCGCGCGTGCAAAATCGCGATGTAGCCAAGGAGTGCAATCAAGGCCCAAGTTTCTTTTGGATCCCAGCCCCAGAAACGGCCCCAGCTGTAATCCGCCCAAACGCCACCCAAGATCGTCCCAGCGGCCAGCAGCACAACGCCGATCTGCATGCAGCGATAGATGGCGACATTGATGGCTTCAATGCGCGGGCTCGTAGCCGTGTCACCCTTGATGACAAAACCAAGCCCCAGATTTCCTAGCGCCCACGCCAGGAAAAACGCCGAGTAGGAGATCGTGATGGTGAGGACGTGAACCGTGAGCCAGAGGTTCGAACGCAAGACCGGCTCCAGCGGCTGAAGGCTTGCGTCCAAAACGTGAGGCACACCATCGGCCACGATATTACAGAGTGTCGCGACGATCGCACCTGACAGCAGAACAAATTTCGTCTTCTGTTTCCATTCAAAGAAGAACGCAAACAGGATGGTCCCCCACGACACCCAGATCACCGATTCGTACATATTCGAAACCGGTGGCCGACCCGTCAGATAAACCCGCAATCCAAAACCGTAGGTGTGAATCAAAAAGGCGAGAATCGAAAGCGCCCAGCCCGTTGTCATCAAACCCTTGCGGCCTGAGACCCAAGCGGCTCCAATCGCCATGGCCGAAAGGACATAGAAGATCCAAGCCAAACGAAACGGATGCAACTCTTCGAAGTGCACTTCAATTGCGATGTCCTTGCCGTCCGGATAAAGCGTCGGGTTTTCCGCGCGAGCCAAATCCATGAACGCCTTCACGGCGTCGTGAAGCCGCGGCACCGATTCATCCTTGGGCGCTTCGCCCCCTGGCAGTTCACGGATAAACGCCTTGGCGACCGCAGAGAACGACTCTTTCAATGGTCCGTCGACTTCCGCAACCGAGCGCCACATATCGGGCTCTTTGGGCAATAATGGATCGGCCTTCTCGCGCTCTGCCTTTTGCGCAGACGCCTCAAGCGTCGGTGGCACGATGCGAAGAATCGTGCCTGCTTTGATCGCCTGATAAATCCCGAGTTGGTTCTCGAGGCGAGCGACCGCTTGGTAGTACGGCGTGAGTTTGGCTTTGGTTTCGCGGAAAGCGGCGAGATCTTGAAGCACGAGCCCGATGCGGTCGTTGGCGACCAATTCTCTTGGACTAAAGCGATCTCTCGTCGGCTCCACTTTGAGGGCCTCTTTCAAGGCCGCCAGTTTGATTTCCACGATCTGCTGTTCGTCCCAGAACTGCGGAGCCAAAAACCAGGTGACAATGATTTCAAGCGCAGGACGCGATCGACGATCCCGTTTTTTTTCGCCCTCTTTTTCGTAGCCACCTTCGGCCGTCTCGGCCGAACGCTCGGGTGGCCGATAGGCGGTGCGGCCGTAGACCAACTGCAAAGTCTCGCGTGCGAAGGTATCAAAGGGCTTGATGCGACCGGAGTCTTGAATGGGAAGGCGCTTAAGAGCCTCCATTCCGGCCTTGGCTTTGGCATCCTGGGCCGAGCGACCATCGGCCCAAACAGGACCTGCCATCATCAGAATCAAAGCCGTAAAAATCCAGTTCTTCATAGCTAATACCCCAATCACTTCTGCTTAGCCTGCATCCATGCTCGACGTTTCATGTAAAACAAATGAATCGAACCGAGAACGATCAAGAGCGAACCAAAATACTTAAGCCCCCGCCCGGGATCTCTGTTCACCGAAAGCACGGAGGCCGTCGGGCGACCTGACGGATCACTCTCGAAACT
Organism: uncultured Pseudobdellovibrionaceae bacterium; assembly: GCA_934277865.1. GTDB lineage: Bacteria > Bdellovibrionota > Bdellovibrionia > Bdellovibrionales > JAMPXM01. The sequence goes on from CAKQVW010000015.1 coordinate 17,828, forward strand.
CGCCTGATAAAATGTGAATCCGGCGTGTTTGAGCGGTTCGTTCATCGAAATCAATTGATCCGAACCATCCGGAAGCGTCACCACGCTCTCGTAGCTAGCGGCCCGCAACGTCCCCTGATAC
>CAKQVW010000016.1 GCA_934277865.1 uncultured Pseudobdellovibrionaceae bacterium
GAACAGGGGAACGATGCGTGTGACGGTTTCAACGAAATCCGGATACACCAAGCGACCGGATTCATCCAGAGCCCGCCACATCAGACCTTGGGTAACACCGGATGTCCACATCGAGATAATGTAGAGCAAGATTCCAATGGTTGAGATCCAGAAGTGTTGGGTTGCGAGTTTGTTGCTGTAGAGATTCGTTTTCCAAAGTTTGGGAACGAGGAAGTACAGCATACCGAAGGTCATGAACCCGTTCCAGCCAAGTGTTCCGCCGTGGACGTGAGCGATGATCCAGTCCGTGTAGTGGCCAATTGAACTGACCGATTTGATCGAAAGCAGTGGGCCTTCGAATGTCGACATCCCGTAGAACGTGATACCGACGACGAAGAACTTCAAAATTGGTTCCACGCGAACGCGGTCCCAGGCTCCACGCAAGGTCAAGAGGCCGTTGATCATACCACCCCAGCTGGGGGCCCAAAGCATGACCGAGAAAACCATACCTAATGTCTGTGCCCAGTCAGGTAGCGCCGTGTACAGCAAGTGATGTGGTCCCGCCCAGATGTAGATGAAGACAAGTGACCAGAAGTGAACAATCGAGAGCCGATAGCTGTAGACTGGACGATTGATCGCCTTTGGAACGAAGTAGTACATCAAACCAAGAAACGGAGTTGTCAGGACGAACGCGACGGCATTGTGGCCGTACCACCACTGCACAAGCGCGTCTTGCACGCCCGCATAGACGGGGTAGCTCTGCCAGAACGAAACGGGTACTTCGATCGAGTTCACAACGTGAAGCACCGCAACCGTGATGATCGTTGCGATGTAAAACCAAATCGCCACGTAGAGGTGGCGCTCCCGGCGGCGCGCAAGCGTCGCAAAGAAGTTCCAACCAAAGATGACCCAGACTACGGTGATGGCCAAATCGATAGGCCATTCGAGTTCTGCGTACTCTTTACTTTGAGAAATTCCAAGCGGGATGGTCAAAGCCGCGGCGACGATGATCAGCTGCCAGCCCCAGAAGTGAATCTTGCCGAGCACGTCGCTCGCCATTCGCGTCTTTAAGAGCCGCTGGGTCGAATAGTAAACACCGGCAAAAACGGCGTTACCTGCAAACGCAAAAATCGCTGCGTTTGTATGCAGAGGACGCATCTTCGAAAACGTGATCCAACTGAGGTTGAAATTCAACCTCCAGTCCGCAAGCTGAAATGCCGCGATCACGCCCACGAGGAAAGCGACGCCCCCCCAAACGATCGTCGCAAGGACGAATTTTTTGACGATATCATCGTCGTACTTAAACTTTTCCACCGTCCCGGTGTTTGAACCGGCGGCGGTAGTCGAACTAACCGAACTCATGTTGTCTCTCCCAATGAGGGTTTGGTTGCGTTGTTGTTTTGCTTAACTTCTGTTTCCACACTCTGTTCATTTTGGTCGTGGGGCTCTTTCGCCGCTCGCGGGGCTTCGAAAAGCGCGCGGCGTGCGGGAGTTTCGATATCGTCAAACTGTCCTGATCGAACAGCGAAGACAAATGCCACGACAAAACCCGTTCCAAGCATGATCGACATTGGAAGGAGAAGTTCGATGATATTCAAGAGAGTTCTCCTTGCGGCGGGCGCCGCAGCATGAGCCAGGTTGTTGTCGTCACGATCAAACCTGAAGTCGGCATGAGAATCGCGGCAATCATCGGCGTGAGAACGCCGATTGCGGCCAACGTGGCGGCCAGAATGTTAATCGAAGCCGACATCAGCAGCGTAATCATAAGAGTCATCTGCAGGCGATCGGCCATTTTGAAGGCCACCAACACAGGATTAAGCGAGTCGACAACCAAGACGGAATCGGCAGCCTCTAAACAAACTGACAAGTCGCCCTTCAGTGCGGTTGAGGCGAAACTTTGTTTCAGTGCCTCGGCATCATTGGCACCGTCACCCAGCATAAAGCTAGCGACGTTGTCCGAGTCGACAGCTTTGGCCTTTTCGTCGGGCCGCAGGCCACCGATTGCCGCTGCTGAGGAGATCGAAAGCTCTTTCGAAAGTATTTCGACATTTGCCGCTCGGTCCCCGGAGAGAATTCCGACGAGCATTCTGTGCTGCAAGAACTCAAGCAATTCGCGCGCGCCAGGACGAATTTCATCTTGCAGCGAGAAAATGGCGAGCGTCTGCAGAGAGGTCGTGCCATTTTCGAGACGATGAGCCATCGACAGCCGCACTTTGAGAACCGTCAGGCGGTCGCTGGGTAGCGCTTCAATTTGAAACTCGGAGAGTGAATTTCCAATTCGTAGAAGCCCCTTTCGGCCAACCAGACGGTTGGCTTGCGAGGCATGATACAGCGGCCCGGACTCGGCGGCCTCGAGAACGCGAATTTTTCGACGGTGCGCTTCTGTGCAAATGGCGCGGGCAATGGGGTGAGCATCGTTTCGCTCGAGCGCTTCTGCCCACTGTAGAACGAGTTCTTCTGACACTTTCTGGCCAGAGCAGATTTCGATGTCGATGAGTTTAAGTCGCCCGGTGGTGAGTGTTCCAGTCTTGTCAAAAAACGCGCGCCGAACAGCGCTGAGCTTTTGTAAAAAACTTGGCTCCCGCACGATCAAACCTTGGCGGGAGAGTCCCTGCATGACGAGGTTTTCTGCCAAGGGGATGCCGATGCCAAAGACGCACGGGCAGGCCGCCAATAACAGCGCCAGCGCCCGAATCCAACCGTTTGGTCCTGTGGCGAAGCTCACGAAGATCTCATAGCCCACAAGCGCGACCGCGAGACCGAGGACGATGAAGGTAAAAACTTGGCCAACTTGGTCAGAAAGTGACGAGAGCCCTCGCCGGTCGCGTTGTCCGTCGCGCCAATCCTGAAGCAGCTTCGAGATTCGTGAATCTTGCACGCGCCCTTTGCATGTCAAAGTTGCGGATTCCGAAATCAAAACGCTGCCAGCCGCGAGTGTTTCTCCAACTTGCGATTCGTGCGGTCGAGCTTCGCCGGTGACAACGGAAACATCCCATAGCAGCCCGCTCGCCTGCACGACGGCATCGACAGGTAGGCGCTGGCGAGTCAGCAGCACAAAACGCTGTTCGGGCTTCAGCTTGCTGGGAAGAATCGCAGCACCGGTGTCCGCATCCACAACCGTTTGAAGCAGCCACTGAGGGACGGTGTCGACACTTGCGAATCGCTGCTTGAGCAGCTCCAGTGCCGTGCGTGAGGCCATCAGCAGGAAAACCAACATGGCAACTGAGTCAAAATAGAGAAGGTCCGACCCTGTCGCCAAACCAACGACACCCGATGCGAAGCCCGCGAGAACGGCAATTGCGATCGGGACATCCAGCGAAAGTCGACGGGTTCGGAACGAGCGCCACGTATTGATGTACAGCGGCCAGGCGCCCCAGGTGACAACTGGCAGGGTGAGTGCCGCCATGACCCATTGAAAGATGGTGCCCATGCGGCCGTCTGCGCCGCCGTAGAGCGAGACAGAGAGCAGCATGATGTTGCCGGTCAATGCCGCCAAGATTCCAGTTCGGATGAGGCCTCTTCGCAAAGACTTTCGCTGCAAGAGCTCTTGATTGGATTCGGCTGCGACCGGTTCACCTTTGAAGCCAAGGCTTCGAATGAGGCTGGCGATTTCGCTGAACTTTGCACCAGGCGCTTTGGCTACGGTCACAATTGAGCGACTTAAGTTGACGCGTGACCAAAGGACATCCGTCGAGACGGTTTCCAGCCGGTCTAAAATCCAAACGCAGGCTGAGCAGCTGAGATCCTCGACAAAAAAATCGATTCGCGAGCCGTCAGGTGAAATCGCGCGGTGATTTTCCGGAAGGTCCAGAGTGGAGAAGTCGGCCAGCCCACCCAGGGCATCAACGGGGCGAAGGTGTTCACGCCCTTTGACCTCATAGAATTCGCCAAGATCTTTGGCCTGCAGCAAGTGGAAGACCGCATTGCAGCCATCACAGCAAAACGCGTCATTGCGCTCTTGCGAGATTTCAGACTCGCAATGACGACAGCGTCGGAGAGCACTTTTTTGCGAGATCGTGTGTAAGCTGGATTTCTCCGCAGTCACGCCTTTGGGCCCCTTTGGTCAGCTGAGTTTTGTTTGTCCGGCGGAGCAACTGCTGTGCCTTCGTCGATTGTTCTCAAAGACTTCTCAATTCGCAATAACGTATCGAAGAGATTTTATGGGACGTCCCGAGGGGCAGAATGTGACTTTATGTCCCGGACATGCTTCACGAGCGTGAGCAGAAATGTCTCGCGCGAAACATCGAATTGGGAATGTACCGCTTATCAAGAGAGAGGGCTTGAAATTTGCGAAAATTAAGACTGAATAAAGTGGCACAATGATTGAAGTTCCGACCCCGCTTGAGAGAACTTTTTCGAATCGAAACCGGGGTTGCGAGGGAGAGCCAACCATGAGAGTTGATGCCATGAGAGCTGATGCCATGAGAGCTGATGCCATGAGAGCTGATAATGTCTGAAGCCGCAAAAAGATGCGCACTTGTCATAGATGATGACCCAGAAATGCGTTCCATGGTCTCCGACTTTCTTGTCAGCAGGGGCTTTGAGGTTGCACAGGCGGAGAACGCCGTTCACGCGCTAGAAAAGCTCAACCGTGGGGAGTATGCGGAGCAAGGTGTCGACGACCCGTGTTTCAACCTCGACGTGATCGTGAGCGATCTCAATATGCCCGATATGTCGGGGATCGAGTTTATCGAAAGACTAAAAAAACTCCCGACCGATGTGCCTATCATTTTGGTGACGGCGTTTGGTTCGATCGAGACAGCGATCGAAGCGATTCGCAAAGGGGCTTACGACTACACCACAAAGCCATTTAAACTTTCTGAGTTCGCCGTCACGGTTGATCGCGCAGCGACCTATCGTGCGCTTCGCAAGGAGAACGTCAAACTTCGAAAGGTTGCCGACGAACAAACGTCCTTTGGGCACATCATCGGCAAGTCTCCTGGTATGAAGGAGGTCTTTGACCTCATCACGCGAGTTGCAGATGCTGCGGCCTCTATTTTGATCACAGGGGAGAGCGGGACCGGTAAAGAGCGGGTAGCGCGCGCGATTCACGATCAAGGTGTGCGCCGCGGAAAACGATTCGTCGCTATCAACTGTACGGCGATCCCCGACACCTTACTCGAAAGCGAATTATTTGGACACGCCAAAGGCGCCTTCACAGGTGCAATCTCGCGTAAGCGCGGTTTGTTTGAAGAGGCCGAAGGTGGAACGATTTTTCTTGATGAGATTGGCGACATGGATCTTTCGCTACAGGCGAAACTTCTGCGTGTGCTGCAAGAGAGAAAAATCCGCGCGGTCGGCGAAAACTTTGACCGCGACATTGACGTCCGAATCATTGCGGCCAGCCACAAAGATTTAAAAAAGGCGATCAAGAACGGGAGTTTCCGCGAAGACCTTTACTACCGTCTGGCGGTGATTCCGATTCTTATTCCGCCTCTTCGTCACCGTCGTGAAGACATCCCGCTTTTGGCCAATCACTTTCTCAAAAAGTACGCTCGCATGAACAGCTCGCAGGTGCAGGCGGTTTCTTCCGAAGCGATGTCGGCTCTGATGTCGATGCCTTGGGAAGGTAACGTGCGGGAGTTGGAAAACCTCATCGAACGAACGGTTGTGCTTTGCCGTGGGCGCGAGATCACCCTGGCGGATCTGCCTCAGGGATCAAAAAGCGATGCAGAAAGCTTTTTCGAGGGCGAACTTGCGGGCGGGACCTTCCCGACACTTGAGGACCTCGAGCGACGCTATATGAAGCTCGTCTTGGACAAAACCGGCGGGCGGAAAGAAAAGGCCGCCCAAATTTTGGGAATCAACCGCCGCACGTTGTATCGCAAAGAGCGCGACTACGGCTTTGTGACTCCTGATGCCGCAGACATTGGGGATGACGATCTCAACTGAATAAGCATCCGGGCCCCTAGTCCGGGCCCCTGGCTTTCGACACGAATGCAGCCCTGCATTTCTTCGATCAGTCGCTGAACGATGGCCAGGCCAAGGCCCGTGCCTTGACCTGGAGTTTTTGTCGTGAAAAACGGCTCAAACATTCGTTGCTTCACTTCTTGTGTCAGGCCGCACCCCGTGTCTTCGATCACGACGGTGACATGTTCGCCGTCGCTTATTTCACAGGCTAGTCGAACGTAGTGATCGTCCGAACGTCCACTGCGTTTTCGCTCTTCTTCAATCGCATGAACGCTGTTGATCATGAGATTCAACAAGATCTGCTGCAGGTGTTGGCTATCGGCCATCACAGCAATCGGACTGCCTTGGAGGCGGTTGTCCAACTGAATTCCTTTGCGGCGAAGGTTTTCCCCCAAGAGCGCAGAGACTTCTTGGGCAAGCGAGTTCAGCGGTACGGCGGTTAACCGAACCTCCTGAGGGACGCGGCTTATTTTCAGAAGCGACTCGATCAGGCGCGAGATACGGTCAATTTGACCAATGATGGTGTCGAGCCCCTGAACAGAAGCCTCGGTCGAGTTGGCGATTCCGCTTTTCAGGCTGTTCATGATGATCTCGGCGCGACCGCGGATCACGCCAAGTGGGTTGCCAATTTCGTGAGCCAAACTGGAGGCCAGCATGCCGATCGAAGCCAGGCGATCTTGGCGAAGAATTTGGCGTTCCATCGAGCGGCGCTCGGTCAGATCGACAGCAATCGCCATATAACCAACGGTCTCGCCGTTTTCTTTGTAAGGAGTGATCGTCAAAAGCACCGGAACAAACTTTCCGTCTTTGGCTCGGTTGACGACTTCGCCCTTCCACATCTCAATTTCTGGATCGAGAATTTTCGACCACATTTGACGATAAAAATCGTCGCTCTGATAGTGTGAGCGTAGCAGGCGGGGGGTGGCTCCAATGGCCTCCGCTTTCGTGTAGCCATAGGTGTGTTCCCAAGCCGGATTCACATACTGAAGACGACCCCTCTTGTCCGAAATCATGATGGGTTCCGAGCAATCTTCAACACATCGAAAAAAAATCGAATGCGAATCAGCGGTTAGGTCGACTTTCATGCGCTTTTGTCCCCGTTAAAGTGTCGCTCCCACATTTGGTGTTGCGATCTTTCCACCAGCCGCTTTGAGCTGTTGCTGGAAATACTCATAGGAAGCTTTCAAGCCGTCTTCGAGCGAGACTCTTGGCTTCCAGCCAAAACCGTTTGCGCGTTCAATGTTCGGGCGTCGCACCTTCGGATCGTTTTCAGGAAGCGGAAGGTGAGTGATGCCAGCTTGGCTGTTTGTCAGTTGCAGAATTGTCTTCGCAATCTCCGCGACCGAGCGTTCGATGGGGTTGCCGAGATTCGTTGGTCGCGATTCTTGGCTGCGAGCCAAAGCCATCAGGCCTGCGACGAGATCGCTCACGAAACAGAAGCTACGGGTTTGTGTGCCTTCGCCGTAAACCGTGAGCGGGCGATTTTGCATGGCTTGCATGAAGAAGTTTGGAATGATGCGCCCGTCGGTGGGACGCATGCGTGGGCCGTACGTGTTGAAGATCCGAGCCATTCGCACCTTGGTGCCAAACTCCTTGGCGTGGGCCACGGAAAGTGATTCGCCGTATCGCTTGGCCTCGTCGTAGCACGAACGGTGGCCGACGGTATTGACGTTGCCAAAGTAGCTCTCCACCTGCGGATGAACTTCGGCGTCGCCATAGACTTCGCTGGAGCTTGCAAACAAACAAACCGCGTTCACATCACGTGCGAGATCCAAAATCGCACGATGTCCTGCTGATGCTGTCTCGAGAATGGTGAGGGGGATCTTGTCGAAGTCCACGGGCGAAGCGGGGCTCGCCAAGTTGTAGATTTCGTCGAAGAGCCCGGGTTTGATTTCCAGTCCGAGCGTTTTAAGCGCCGACTGCACAGGGACTCGGATGTCATGTTTGACAAACCGGAACGCCGGATTGCTGAGAGCAGGCCTCAAGTTCTCTTCGCGACCTGTGATGAAATTGTCGATACCAACGACGTGATAGCCGTCCGCGAGAAGGGCGTCGACCAAATGGCTTCCGACAAAACCGGCCGCGCCGGCGACCAGAGCCGACTTCTTCGCTTTTGCCACGCCAGTTGTGTCCGAACCGTTGAGCGCCGTGTGGCTTCGTGCCTGCCGACCGATGCAGAAATAATCGAAGCCCGCTGCGGATGCCTTAATAGGATCCAGCACGTTGCGACCATCGAAGATCGCCGGATTTTTGAGAGCCGACTTAAGTGCTTTGAGGTCGGGAGTTCGGAACTCGTTCCATTCGGTGACGATGGCCAGGGCATCGGCATCCTTGGCGGCTTCCATCGCGCTCGTTGCCGGAATGAACGGACGCGTGAAACCAGCTTTTGCCGTCTCCATGGCGACGGGGTCGAATCCGACCACGGTGGCGCCTGCGTCTACCAGCTTTTCGATGATGTACATGGCTGGCGCTTCGCGCACGTCATCGGTGCGCGGTTTGAACGCGAGTCCCCACATCGCGATGCGCTTGCCCTCTAAGCTCTCGCCGCGCGACGTGAAATAATTTTGGATACGTTCAAAAAGAATGAGCTTCTGCCGGTCATTGACGACGTCTGCGGACTCTACGACTTGCATCGGAATTCCGACTTCTCGGCCGCTATGAATAAGGGCTTTCACATCTTTCGGGAAACAACTGCCACCAAAGCCCACGCCGGGATAAAAGAAGGCGGGGTTGATTCGGCTGTCTGAGGTGAAGCCACGACGTACGTCGTTGATGTCGGCGCCGAGCTCGTCCGCCAAGAGAGCGAGTTCGTTGATGAAGCTGATTTTCACCGACAAGAAGGCATTGGCGGCGTATTTCGTCATTTCGGCCGACACATTGTCCATAAACAGAATCGGATTGCCGTTTTTCACAAACGGATCGTAGAGCTCGCGCATGATGGCTTCCGCTTTTGCAGATTGGCAACCGATGACCACGCGGTCCGGTTTCAAGAAGTCTTCAACTGCCGCACCCTCTTTGAGAAACTCCGGATTGCTGACAACTTCGATCTCAACACTTGTGACTTCTTTGAGCTTCGCGCGCACCTTGCTTGCCGTGCCAACAGGAACGGTGCTTTTCAGAACCAAAAATTTAGGAGACTTCGCAGCGCGGGCGACGGCCTCAACAACGGCCATCGTGGGTCCCATGTCGGCGCTTCCGTCTTCGCGTTCTGGAGTGCCAACGGCGACAAAGATCACATCGCAGTTTTGTACGGCATCTGCGAGGTTCGTAGAAAAGGTGAGACGAGCTGCCGCCCGTTCAAACACGTCGCTGAGGCCTGGTTCGTAGATCGGGATTTCCATGCGCTTCAGCGCAGCGATTTTCTTTTCATCGCGGTCGATACCCCACACGTTGTGCCCTGCGTCAGCAAAGCAAACTCCTGCAACCAATCCTACGTAGCCGGTTCCGACAATCGCGACGTTCATTTTTCCTCCGAATCCTTCGTTTCGCCCCTTCCCGAGAGAAGGTCAAGAAGCGTAGAACATGGCATGCGAAATTCCTCTCTGACCTACCTCAAAACGGCGGCGAAATTTGCTGTCGCAATTGGCTTGATAGCTTGGATCGTGCAGCGTGGAGCGTTGGATCCCAAGGCTTTGAAAATCGCGTTTGATCCGATAGCTTTTTTGCTCTTGGGCGGATTGGCATTTGCCCAGGTCCTGGCGAACAATGCGCGCTGGCTTTTTTTACTTCGTGGGCAAGGTTTTGAGACAACACTGAAGCGAACGCTTCCGCTGTCCTTGATGGGGCTTTTTTTCAACTACGCCATGCCAGGAAGTGTGGGTGGCGACATCATCAAAGGCTACTACCTGGCGCAAGATCATCCCGAGCAAAAGCTCGCCGCTGGTGTCAGCGTGTTTATGGACCGTTTGATCGGCTTTTTTGTCATGGTGTTTTCGGGTTCTTTGGCCATTCTCATGTTTCGCGATCGGCTTGATCACGATCCGCGACTTGTCGCCATCGGCACAGGAACTTTGCTCGTCACCTTGGCCTTCATCTGCGTTTTGGCGTTTTCGCTTTCTCGACGACTGCAAGCGCCGCTTCGATGGATGTCGAAGTGGTTAGAAAAAGTGCCAGGGCACAAGATCTTGGAGGACATTTATCGCGCGATGCACTCGTATCGCTATCGCACGAAAGAGCTTTGGCTGGCGCTGGCGCTTTCCGTGCTCAACCAAGTGCTGTTGATTTTTTTCTTTTACATAGCGGCCGACTTGTTGGGCGAGGGGCATATTCCACTTTCTATTTTCTGGTTCTGTATTCCAATCGGTCTTGTGGCACAGGCGGTGCCGGTGACTCCGGCTGGAGTCGGGGTTGGTCAGGCCGTTTTTTATTTCTTGTTTGAAGCGGCATTGGAACATCCCACTCAGGTGGGGACCGTCGGCATCACGTTGATTCAGATTTTTCAGTTTATGCTCGGAATCGTTGGCGCCTTTTTTTATTTGCGTCGAGGCAAAGGTAAGTCGTCCCTTGATGGCGGCGTTGCCGGCGATGGGGCGATGAATATCGATGCTCGCTCAAACTAAGGGAATCGTACTCAAAACGACCAAATATGGTGAGGCCGATCTGATCGTCACGCTGTTGACGATTCAGGGCGCGCGGCTTCAGTTGTTTGGGCGTAGTGCGCTGAAAAGCAGAAAGCGGTTTGGTGGCGGTGTTCTGGAACCCACACACTACATCCAAGTCGCTTACGAGGATCGTCGCTCTCGCCTTGGAGGCGAATCCGACTTGCACACACTTCGCGAGGCTTCGTTGATCGAGGACTTTCCCAAACTGCGTACCGAGTACACGCGCCTTGAGGTGGCTTTGAATTTGCTCGGCATCGTCGCGCAAGTTGTGAGGCACGGAGACTTTGGCTCGGCCGAAATCTTCAATCTTTTAGGTAATGCGCTGAAATCTGCGGAGACCTCTTTGGATCTCGCCAAACTACGAGTGCATTTCGAAGTGAGGTTGCTGGCGTCACAAGGTGTACTCGAGTTGGACGAGGAGGCTAGCCGACTTGCGGCGCTTCCGATTGATCAGCACGCGTCTTCGGAGATCGCAGATATCGACTGGCGTTCTATCGGAAAGCAAACTGAGAAGCAGATTCGATCGTTTCTTGAGTCAGGAACCGTGGAGTCCAGTTAGAGCCGACGTCAAAGTCCAAGCCGGTCAGCAAAAAACTTCGCGTACAGGCTATGGCCTTCGGGCGAAAGATGGGCATAGTCGTAAAAGAATGCCGGGACGTTTTCTTCAGAATTCACCACGTCTTCAAAGTCTAAGAAGTCAAACGCTGCACCCTCGGCCTTCAGTTCTCTCGCGGCCTGCCGAATTTCGTTGTTGCGAATGATTGCACGTTGCCACGAGGCGACCGTCGTCATCGCGATTGCGGCGTCGGTATCCTTTACTCCAAATCCCAGGGTTGCCGGGTTGTTTCTGGCAAGCATCTGATACAGAACTGGCGAATTGGGTTGCGAGAACAGGCCCTGGCTCACGAGTACGATTCGGCCACCAAGAGGTTGAACGAGCCCGAGCAAGAGATTGATTTGCTCGCGATAGGACGCGATTTGGTTAACTTCAAAATGTGGCACAAAGTCCACTCGAGTGGGGACTCGGCATGACCGATCGGCTTCAGCCTAGCAGGTGAGGTAGGTGTCGTCGAAGACGTCTTTCGGGGGGCGGCCGGTTTTGGCCAACTCAATTTCAAACTGCTCACGACACTGTCTTTGCAGCATCGCTCGCACGTAACAGTCGTTCATGGGATTGGTTTCAATCATTGGCACAGTGTCTTTCAGATCAAAGAGCGAGCGCACCTGCGCCTGCGCCGATGCGAAGGGCGAGAGTTTGCTGAAGGGTTTAAAGGGGCTTAAGATTTTGTAGAGGAGATTCAGGGAAACCGGAAAGCCGGCGTGGGTTCGAAATCGGCTCGAATGCCGAAATATCATCTGGTCATCGGTGGAAACGGTTGAGCGCTTTCCCTTGGTCAAAGTGAGCGAGAGAAAGATGTAGTCGTACTTCACGCCAGTTGCTTTGGCCTTTTCGATGTTCGCGAGAAAGGCCTCCCAACTGCCCATCATTGAAAAGTTTTGAACGTGTACCTCGGGACGTGATACTTGCAGCAGACGCGTCCAATTGGACTGTTTGGGCGTTTCTATGCCCATTGTGAAGCTCGTCCCAAATGCCGCGATTCGAATCGGTTGCCCTCGATAGATATCTGAATTGGTCCCCAGTTCATCCGAAAAGACGAGGGTTTGATCGAGTTTAGTCAGTGACAGCGGAGCGAGATAAGATTTGGGGCGAACGACACTGGACTGAGACAAAACCGCAATGATTTCAAAAAAGAGAAAAAAAACAAAGACGGCGATCCCAGCCTGCAGAGTCCGCTGCATCATGCTCGGGTGCCTCGCATCTTCTTTCCAATTGTCGTGCGTGCTAGCCGTTCGACGAATTCAATCTCCCGGGGAATTTCGTAACGGGAGAATTCGGGATGTCGCTCTCGCAATAGTCGGATCAGCTGTCGTTTACTTATACCAAGGTCGGAGAGTTCGACTTGTGCGACGAGGATTTCGCCAAACACCGCATGCTTACGCCCAATCAGCAGACAGCCGGTGACTCCAGGAAGGTTTTCGATGGCCGCTTCAATTTTTTCTGCGTGGACCTTCATTCCGCCAATGTTAAAAGTCGCATTGGTGCGTCCCAGAAAGTAGAGTTTGTTGTCTCGTCTTTCCACGCGGTCTCGCGTGTTGAACCAGCCCTCGTTGTCATGCACGTGATCGATCACGTGGTCCGATTGATACACGGCTTGAGCGATTTTTCCTCGTACCAAAAGCTCGGACGTATTTTCGTCAATTTTCCATTCTGTTTTGGTGGTTGGATGCCCAATAGAGGGAGCTTCACCTTTGGTGAGGATTTCGGTGAAAAGCACCGGACCGGCCTCGGTCAGGCCATAGATATTTAACACCTGACTTCCGGCATCTAGGATCGGCTCAACTAAGCTCGCGGTAAAAGCGGCAGAGCCAATACCTACTAAACGGAAACGTTGCCACCGGATGTTTTGCCCGTGTCGAGAGAGTTTCAATTTCTGCAGCAAGCTGGGGACCAGAAGTACAACATTTGAGCTGTCGCTTGCGTTGGCAAGGGCCTCAGGCGTCAGGTTGGTCTTCAGGTTGATTCGTGCGCCGCTGAGCAGGCCCGGAAGAGCTTGGATGCCGAGGCCACCGCTGTGACAAAGACTGAGTCCGGCAAGAATTTGGTCGCCGCGGCCAAGACTCTGCACGCGAATCGAGGCTTCTGTGTTGACCATCACTTGCTCTTCCGGGATCAACGCCAATTTCGGAAGTCCGGTTGTTCCCGAGGTGTAGAATCCAAGCAAGTATTTTTGACGGTCGTGAGACGGGATTGGGTTGCCTTTGGGCTTTCTAATTTCAAAGTCCGTTTGGCTAAGAAGCACGCCATTGAGTGAGGCGACAACTTCTGACACACGTTCTTTAGGGTACAGTGGCGAAATGGGTACGTAAGTGAGCCCGAGCTTCGAGCACACTAATGGCAGCACAAGTGCAATTGGGTGGTTGTCTCCCCAATAGCAAATATAAATTTGATCACGTGGCGAGCGGTTCTGCTGATCAAGACGTTCGACGATTGAAGTCTCGATGCTCAGAATTCGATTTTGCAGGTCCTGATAGGTGAAGAGCTCGCCGCCAAATTGAATGGCGACTTCGTTTGGAGTCTCCTTCACCAGTTTGAGAAAGATCTCGTAGAGACCAGCTGCAGTCTGGCTCATTTCTCGTCCTTGAACTGATTGAGGATATAGTCGGCGACGAGGCGGTTTCCTTCCTTCGAAATGTGGGCGTAGTCGCGGAAGTGCAAAGCAGACACGCCTTCAGCATCAAAATGATTTTGAAGATTGAAAATCGGGATGGATGGATTCTGGGATTTGTACATCAAAGCTGCCTCGTAAAGCTCTTGGTTGCGAAGGCGTTCAAGCTTGGCCGAGGTTTTTGTGCTGAGCACGACATACTTAGAGTTGATTTCGCCTGCGACGAGCCCGGTGTGGTAGGCAAGGGTATCTGGCTCCATGCTGTCACCAGATCCAACAGCCCGAATCAATAGGTAAATGTTGGGAGACAAAGGCTTCGCCATGTCGACCAGCCGAGCAATCTGTCGGCGATAGTTCGACTGATTGCCGTAGTATCCTCGCGGGACTTCGTCGTGACGCTGTTTCACACCACATGCGTGATCCGCTTGCTTTTGGCAGGGCAAGTAGGCCGATTCATAAAGCTTCCAGCGTTGGTCTGTCGTGGCCGCGGCGGGGATCACATCGTGGTAGCGGGCTTCGCATTTACGCTGAATCATCTCCCTCTGGTAACACTCTTTGAAGTCACCAAGGCGCTCTTGGTCGAGGTACTCCCAAGGATCCACATTTTGTGAGGCTTGTGCGCCTGCACTGGCCAGTGCGGGTCTGCCAAGACGAAACACCGACTCAATGAAGTTCAGCAGCGACGCTTTCAGACGCTGAACTTCTGGTTTGGCCAGACGTTTGAGGATTTTCAAGGAAGTCAGCACACCGCTGTCATCGACGTAAGGGAAAAATCGCCCTGTCGTCGTGAAAACCTCTGGCAAGGGAATCGGCGTCGCGACTTCGCCCAATCCAATAGAAAGAACTAGAAAAATTTTGTCGTATGTTTCGTTTCTTTCAACCGACTGGCGAATCGTTTCGGCCACCGTGTGGGTCGAGCCAGCATAGGAAAAGTTCGCGATATGAACTTGTCCTGCATACTTCTCTTCAATCTTCCTGCTCCACAAATCTTCTTGATGGACTTGCGGAGAGAAGAGATAGCTCGTTCCGAAAACAGCCCAGCGTTTTGCCTGACCTCGATAGATGGACGAGCGGTAGCCAAGCGAATCAGACATGATGCGTGTATTGATGCCTTGGTAAGAAAGAGGGAACAAGGGGCCTTGTTCTCGAGTTTGAACGGAGATGTTGGCAATCATTTCAAACGGAAGAGCGAATGTGAGAACGAGTCCTCCAAGCTTGAAGATGGATTGCATTTTCATTCGGCCGCTCGCATTTGTTGAAAGATGTATTCTGCGAATAGGCGATTGCCCTCTGGAGACAGGTGGGCAAAGTCACCGAAAAACACGGCCGGAGAGTTTGCAATCCGGCTATCGACGCCATGAGGATTTTTTAGCTGCAATTTGAACCAGGCGTCGAAATTGAAAAATTTGATATCGGGCTGCTGAGCGAGAATTCCCGCGATCGCCTTTTGGCTCTCTTGGTTTCGCATCTCTTCGGTCTCCGCCGCAGCTTTGGTCGTGAGCACGACAGGGTTATATGGGTCATTGACGACATAGAGACCCGATCCGTAGTCCGTCACAAGGGTGTGTGGCAGAGATTGGAAATTGGTGCCAAGCGCTCGTGAAATCAAATAGATGTTGTCGCTTAGCTTCCGGGCTTCACGCACGAGCAAGTCCAGCTGGTGGCGGTACTGTGCGTGATGCCCGACGAAGTAGGGGTGAATTTTTTCCGACCGTCTGCCAATTCCACACGTCTTGTCCGCCTTGGCTTGGCAAGGCAAAAAGTTGGACTCGTAGAGCTTCCAAGCTTCGTCGAGCGTGAGGAACTTGGGTTTTGCCGAAAGAAAATTGGTGGTGCACTGATTCCTGCGCATCTCCGAGATGTAACAGGACTCGTATTCCCCCAGTTTTGTTAAGTCGATGCTGGTCGGGTTTTCGACGACTGATTCGGCGGAGGCGAGCTCGCCTACGCGCACGGACCGCCATCGTGTGAGCAGGTCTTTAACAGAGGGCGAAAGAATTTGTTTCAGCAATTCACCGCTCTGCCATGGGTGATTGGGATTGGCGCTGATGAACTTACCGGTGTTGGGTAGAAGCTCGCGAAGGGAACGGTGCTCGATCAGCTCCAGAGGAGATTGGGCAACTGAGATGAGAACTTTGTCGTATTTCTGATTCGTGAGAGCGGCATGTCGGAGCAGGGCCCACTGCAGTCGAAACCCTCCGGGATTTGAATGGTTTCGAATGTGAAGCTTCCCCTGATAGAGTCGCTCCAGTTCGGAAGTCCAGACTTGGTTTTGGGAAACGCCACTGCCTTGCGAATAACTTGTTCCGAATACGGCCCAGCGCTCTTTCTGTCCGCGATACAAGGACGAGCGCGTCCCGGCATCATCCGCGAGGATCGAGATGTTCTCGTAGCCATTTTCTGATAGGGGAAACAAAACCGTCGGGTGGCGGAAATGCTCGGAGAAACGCGCGATCGCTTCGAAGACCAGCAAAAAGCTGATTCCGATGAGCATTGCTAGGATCGGGTCGCGCAATTTCACGAGAGAGCTCCTTAAAACGCAAAATAGATGAAGCTTGCTTGTTTGAAGCCTTTTTGTAGGAAGGCTGCAAATCCTAAACAGATCGCAGCGAGAGCAGCGACGTGGCGCCATTGTAGCTTTTCAAGCTGGAGATTTTCGTAAAGGAGATCGAGAAGGACCGCTGGGACAATGTAAAACAGGAGGTGCGGCCCCAAGGTCTTTATTCCTGAGATATCGAACAGCGAATAAACACCGCTAATGGTGGCGTGTTCGATCCTTTCGAGAATCGGCTTCGATGATGTGATGTGGAGCATGCCACTTATTGGAAGCATAAAAAGTTGGAGAAAAAGAAACCCAACAAAGCCCGGAGTGAGCTCCGCCCACTGAGTGTGTTTCCGAATGTCACGATAGGCTGCGACGATGAGGCCTTGAAAGAGGCCCCAAAGAATCCAGTTCCAGGTGGCCCCGTGCCAGAGTCCGATGGCCAAGAACATGATGATCATGTTTCGAGCGGACTGCCATCTCGTCGATCCATTGCCGCCAATTGGAATCAGGAGATAGTCCCGGAACCATCGCCCCGTCGTGACATTCCATCTTTCCCAAAACTCGAGCGGATTGAGAGCAAACCAAATGGGACGAAAGTTTTGTGTAAGTTTAACGCCAAAAAGCAGGCCGAGTCCGACTGCGAAATCCGAGTACGCGGAGAAGTCGAAATAGACCTGCATCGCCATCGCCCAGCCGCCGAGAACGAATTCAAGAGCGCGCGAGTCGTCCGAATTGAAGATCAACTGCACCGTTGGGCCGATCGAGTCCGCGACGAAAAGCTTTTTGAAAAAGGCCATGGAGATCAAAAGAAACGGAATTTTCATCTCAGCAAGGCTGCAAACGCGAATGTTGTTAATCTGTGGGTACAGCTGGCCAAATCGTTCGATAGGTCCTGCGATCAATTGAGGGAAGAAGGTCACATAGACCATGTAGTCGTGAAGTGAGTCGGCCTTTTTTGTGCGACCGCGGTAAACATCGATGACATAACTGAGCGCCTGGAAGGTAAAAAAGCTGATCCCCAGTGGCATGGTGTAGGTTGACGCCTGATTGCCGACTGCATACTTAAAGAATATCAAAGTGCCGATTGCGAGAACGACGGTTGTCCAAAGCAGGCTTTTCTGACGACGGGTTTTGATGCCTGGAGATTCGTCTATCCACTTTCCCGCAAAGAAGCAAAGAAACTTGATCCAGATTAGAACCCAGAAGTTCGCCGCGTCTCCTAGGGCATAGAAACTCAAACTGCCAACGAGGACGAGAGACTTGACCTTTGACCGGGTCGCCTTAAAAAACGAAAAGAAGATGGCCACCAGATAAAGAACTGCAAAGAAGACCCAGAAGTCGAGATTCGAGAACAACATGTTGGATTCATTTTAGAGCTCGGATTGTCGCTTGTTAAGTGAGGGTGGCATATCTAGACTTGAGGTCCTTCTTCGCAAACGGGGAAAATAGAAGACATGAACGCGCGCCGGTCCTCAGCTTCACAGTTCGATTTTTCTCAGCCACATGTTTTACGTCGAAATGATATTCGGCCGCTTCACGGAGCGATGATCAATGGAATCTGGCGGGGTGCTGGAGCCGTTTACCC
>CAKQVW010000017.1 GCA_934277865.1 uncultured Pseudobdellovibrionaceae bacterium
AGCTAACGCCACCTGACTCAAGATCGATGACTCACAGAATCTTGGGAGAACCGCCGTGTGGCACGTTCTGCAAGGCCAACAAGGTCCAAGGCATCCTTGGTTGGCATCGGCGAAGTCGAAATATCGGTGACAAGCGCAATGTTTTCTTCTGCCGTGAGGCTCGGAATCAAATTGTAGAACTGAAAAACAAATCCGACATGATCACGCCGAAACTCGGTGAGCGCGCCCTCGCCGGCACTCACCAGATTGTGATCGCGATAGAAAACTTCGCCTTCCGTCGCGGTATCCAACCCACCGAGAATATTCAATAGTGTCGATTTGCCACTTCCGGAAGGCCCCCAGAAGAACCACAAACTCGCCGGCATAAAGATCGAGATTCACACCACGCAAGGCGTGAACATCGACATCACCCGCTCTGTAAGTTTTCGATAGACCTCTTACCGAAAAAACGGGACTGGCTTCCGAGTTTTTTGATTGAGATTTCATCTCGCCTTTTAGCGTGATGGATCACCGAAACAAAGTCATCTGTCTTACAAACAACGAGATAACCCGCCGCAACGAAGCGGCGGTCAAATGCTTTAGCTATTGCCCCTGCCCCAAAGAAAAGCCTTTTTCTCCTTCAAACAGGTAGAGATTTTCCGTCTTGATGACATCAATCCCCGAGGCCGTGACCGCCTGGATGAGCCTCCACGGCAGATCTTGCGCAAAATGCGACTCGCCCTTAGCCACAAACCGGCATCGCCAGTGATCCGTGCAAAACGTCTCGCTTAAACCCCTGGGCCACACTTTCACGCCACGATTTGTGATCATTTGCAGTTCGACGGCAAGCTGTGCGGAGGCGTGCTGCAGTCGTTCAGCTAGAGCACTTGGACTTCGAACATCGTCATCGACAAAGATATCAATGCCGACCAGTTCCTTGTGTGGTGGCAAGTGTTTCGCATTTTTCTGATACTTGAGATCCAGCGGTTTCGCATCCGAGTATCGCGCGGGAGCCAGGACTCTTGGTTCTTCGCCCAACCTTTCTGTCATCGCTTGCGCAAACTCTCTGGTGCCGACCTTCTTCTTACTCACGCCCTCACGAAAAACATCGTAAGTGTGGATGCCGTCTTCCATTGTCTTCAACCAAGCGTTGTGAATCTTCGTGGCAACCTGCCCCTGGCCCAGGTGAACAAGCATCTGAACCGCACCCAGCAAAAGTCCGCTTGGATTGGCTATATTCTGCCCTGCTCGCCGAGGAGCGGAACCGTGAATCGCCTCAAACATCGAGCAATGCTCTCCGATATTGGACGATCCCGCCAGTCCCACCGAGCCAGCAATTTGCGCCGTCACGTCGCTCAAGATATCGCCGTACAGATTTGGCATGACCAAAACGTCAAATGCCTCGGGCGTATCCGCCAGTTTTGCGGCACCGATATCGACGATCCAATGCTCTTGTTCCAGATCCGGATATTCCACGGCGATCTCATCAAAGACTTTGTGAAAGAGACCATCCGTCATCTTCATGATGTTGTCTTTGGTAAAACAGGTGACCTTTTTTCGACCGTTTCGTCGTGCGAACTCAAACGCATAACGCACGATCTTCTCGCAGCCAGGCCGCGTGATCAGCTTCAAACATTGGTAAACCTCATCTGTCTGCCGATGTTCGATCCCTGCATAAAGATCTTCTTCATTTTCACGGATGATCACGAGATCCATTTTAGGATGTTTGGTTCGCACAAATGGGCTGTGGGCGCGGCAAGGCCGAACGTTTGCATAAAGACCCAACGTTTTTCTCACGGTCACATTGAGGCTTTTAAAACCGCCCCCCTGTGGGGTGGTGATCGGCGCTTTCAAAAAAATCTTGTTTCGCAACAGGGTTTCCCAAGATGAATCGTCAATTCCCGCCATCCGACCACGAGCATAAACCTTCTCACCAATTTCAATGGTGTCGATTGCCAAATTTGCGTGGGCCGCCTCGAGCACATTCAATGTCGCCGCCATGATCTCGGGGCCGATTCCATCACCATGCGCAACTGTAATACGTGGGATTGCCATAGACTGATTCTCCTTTCCAGCAATACTGAATCAGTCTTTGATTTATTAAAAATAGATAATATAGTTGAATGACATCTGTTTTACAGATAAAATTGGCTGCTATGCTGAGACTCAACCATCACCACTTGTACGTCTTTTGGGTCTTCACCAAACACACCAGTTTTACTAAGACAGCCGCTGAACTCGCCATCGCACAGTCGGCGGTCACCTCTCAAGTGAAGCACCTCGAATCGGCTCTCGATCTCAATCTTGTCGACCGGTCTAACCCTCGCCGGCCCGAACTCACAGAGGAAGGGCGAAAAGTCGCCGAGTACGCCGACTCCATATTTGAATCCAGTCGTGAACTAGTCAATTGGGCAACAAAAGGGGCGCTTCCCAAAAAGCGACATATCAGAATTGGCGCCATTTCCGGACTTTCAAGAAATCTTCAGTACGAATTTCTCGATCCACTCTTTCGTCAAGGTGAAGTGAAGATTGAAGTCGTCACCGGCGACCAACAAAACCTACTGCGTCGACTAAAAGAACACGACCTCGACATCGTGCTCACATCACAAAATGCGAGCTCGTTAAGTAATGAAAACCTTCACTCAAGCGTGCTTAAGACCTCACCGCTGGTTTTTGTGATAAAAAACAGCCATCAGGCCCGTAGCCGCCTGGAGTTTCCCAAACTCTTTAAATTCACTCCCGTCTTCTTGCCCGGCCGGCAATTCGAATCTAAACCCGAGCTCGATGCGTTCTTGGAACCTTTCCAAGAACTGAAAGTCGCGGGAGAGATCGACGACACTGCCCTGCTGAGAGTCCTTGCCGTCAGAACCGGAATGGTTGTGGTCCTACCGGAACTGGGGATCATTAACGAAATCGAAAACAAAGACGTCATTGTACTGCATAGAATTTCGAAAATTCAGCAGAAGTACTACGCCATCACCGCACAACGGCGACATCCCAATCCTGATATCCGAACCCTCCTGGAGATCGCGAGAAAGAAGAAGACGTAAGCCCTCACTCGTATTCCATCGTCGACAGATGCGAGACGACAAGTACCGAGTAACCCTTCTGATTGGCGACTCTTAAAAAATCCCAGATGAGATTTCGAAGAGGACCAAATTCCCCACTCGCCTTTTTGTAGGTCTCATCGATTTGGTTCCAAAATCCGACGGCCTGCGCAACAGCAGCGGGCGCAAGCAACATGGCCTCGTGCCCCGGGGAAAGATCCGGCGCATCGAGTTTCACAAGACTGCCAACAGTGTCGTCGTTCCTCGCCGCAGTGAACAGGTGGCAAGCGCCCGGCATCATCAAACACGTGCGACAATCGTCGAGTGTCAACACCGGCAGCCGGAGGCACAATTGCTGAAACAGCTCTGGTCGCACGACCGTCTCAGAGAGT
Organism: uncultured Pseudobdellovibrionaceae bacterium; assembly: GCA_934277865.1. Classification (GTDB taxonomy): domain Bacteria; phylum Bdellovibrionota; class Bdellovibrionia; order Bdellovibrionales; family JAMPXM01. Next base: position 3,419 of record CAKQVW010000017.1, read on the forward strand.
TTCATATCAGAGAAGTTCTCTCGAAAAGCATAGATGTGAAGCATTATTCCCCCATCGGCGCACGCATCATATTTACCCAAGCTCCAAGAAAAGGATAAACTTAAATTCCTATGAGCCCAACACCAGACGCGAAGCACATCCCCTCATCCGCTATTTCCCGGTTCACGAAAGACGTGCGCGCGCTTTCGAAGCTTGCGACCTCACGCCGCCATGACGGCCTCGCCCTTTTCGAGTACCCATTTGATTTAGCCCTGCTGACACTGAGTTCGATCTACCGCGAGAGCCGCATGCAGTATCTCGAACTCGGAGGTCGTTTCGCCCCACGGGTTTCTTCCGTGATGCGATCGCTGAGCGCGCAAGACCTCTTCGAAAATGAAATCGACTACTCGCCTGTGGCAACCGAACTCCTCTGGTTTGCCGAAAACAGCAAAGAGGTCTTTGACCCCCTCGAGCAGATTTTGTCCCTTGAGCGTTTCAATGGAATCTCGGTTTTTCATGAACAAAACCACCGCATCTTGTGGCGCTTTCTTCCACCGGCCCCCAATGGAGCTCGCGAGCTAAGCCGCTATCTCAACTTCGCCGAGAGTTTGGTGGTGATGCTGGATCTCGCCCTTGCGGATCAAGTCGGCCCCCGCTTGGCCCCAGCTCTTGAGCGAATGAAAGTGCTCTATCGAGCGGGACGTGTCTCCAAAAAATGGGCGTCGTCGAAGGTCGCGTATCGCAACTACCTGGTGGCCGCACAGTTTGCGACTTACCTGATCTTGGAGCTCGTGCACCCGGACGATATTTTAAGCGCTGTCGACTACGTCTTCCCTGGGCAAAAAGCGATGAATCGCGATGCCGTCGACAGAGCCTTTGACATCAACGAGCTGTTCACTCGGGTCACAAATCCGGAATGGCAGAAACGATATTCAAGGTCCGCCCAGCTCAAGCTTGCAAAGATTCACCGGGGTTCTGACGAGATGAGTCTCGATCTTCCAAAAGACCCTCTCGATTTCGACACGAATGAGTTCGCCTATACCCGTGACGTACTCGACCTCTTCCGAATTTGACGAGATTGACGAAAATGAAAACGACTCAACAAGCAGGAGAAGCAAATTGAACTACACTTTTGATAAAATGCTCGGACTTTGTTTTGATGAATCCATCGAACGTGTCACCAACGCCCTCAAAGCCGAGGGGTTCGGCGTTTTAACTGAGATCGATGTGCAAGCGACGATGAAAAAGAAAATCGACAAAGACATGCCTCGCTATCGCATTCTCGGCGCGTGCCATCCCCACCTCGCGTTTCAAGCCCTACAGGCGGAACCAAAAATCGGGACCATGCTTCCCTGCAACGTCATCGTGCGCGAAATTTCGAATACACAGACCGAAATTTCGATCGTCGATCCCGTTGCTTCGATGATGGCAATCAAAAACGAGGCCCTTGGCAAAGTGGCAACGGAAGTCCAAACAAAACTGCGACGAGTGGCAGAGAGCCTCACGTAATTTACTTCTTTTTGTGGTCCGACCTCCGGAGTCCACAAAAAGCGCGACAAACCACGTCTCGACTCGGCCTTAGCCACATGCTAGCGTGGCGAGACGCATGTCCCAACTCAGCGCCATCTTACATTCGACCTTCAAACTTGCGGAATTCCGCAAAGGCCAACGCGAGATCATCGACGCCGTGCTGGCGAAACGTGACGTCATGGCGGTGCTTCCAACGGGCGGCGGCAAATCGCTTTGTTATCAAATTATTGCGATTCGAGAGCAAAAACTGGTCATTGTGATTTCGCCGTTGATTGCCCTCATGCGCGATCAGGTTCACGCCCTCACACAACTGGGAATCGCAAGCGGCGCTTTGTATTCCGGCCAATCCGATGACGAGAAGCGAGCCGTTTTTTTGGCCATCGCTCGTGGCGGGCCGTACGTGCTGTATCTCTCGCCTGAACGCGCCCACAAACCGGGATTTAAAACGTGGGTCAAAAATCAAAACATCGCACTCTTTGCGATCGACGAGGCTCACTGCGTGTCGCAGTGGGGGCATGACTTCCGAGAAGAGTATGGCTTCCTAGCCGAGCTGAAATCACTTCGCCCTGACGTGCCGGTCCTCGCTCTGACAGCGTCGGCCACCCCGATCGTACTTGACGATATCGAGCGCAGCCTTGCGCTGGTCAAACCCGAGCGGCAGGTCCACGGGTTCTATCGACCAAACCTCTATTACCAAGTCGAAACCTGCTCGGACGACAATGAGAAAAATGGCTTCATTGTCGAAGCACTCTCACGCACACCATCGGGCCGCATTTTGATTTACTGCGGAACTCGAAAACAAACTGAAGCGCTTTCCAGGGCACTTTCACAGCGGTTTGAAGGTGTGGGCTACTACCACGCCGGGCTTGATGCCGCGACTCGCTCGGAAACACAGGCACGCTACATTGGCGGTGAACTACGAATCCTCGTCGCGACAAATGCCTTCGGCATGGGAATCGATCAGGCCGATGTTCGCCTTGTCATTCATTACCAACTGCCAGCCAACATCGACTCGCTTTATCAAGAGATGGGGCGCGCCGGCCGAGACGGGCTACACTCGACTTGCCTTCTTTTATACTCCAAAGCCGACAAGGGCCTTCAAAGTTACTTCATCACGAATTCCGAAGCACCCAAGGCCATCATTCGCCTGCGCTGGCAGAACCTCGAGGCACTTGTCGCCTACGCGGAGGGCGGCGAGTGCCGGCATTCCGAAATCCTTGCCTACTACAAAGATAAACAGCGGCTCTCCAAGTGTGGGCACTGCGATCGCTGTCATCCAGAATCGGATCGACGCATTGCTCGCCCGGAAAAACCAGTCATGGTGAAGGTTCGTAAACGCCGACGTGGTGAAACCCTGGCTGCAAGCTCCACCGGCGCCGCGTTTACCGCCGACAAACTTTCGGCCCTTGAGAGCCTCAAAGCTTGGCGCCTGCGCGTGGCCAAGGAACTCGACCAGCCAGCGTTCGTGATCTTCAGCGACAAGGCACTTCGTGATCTCGTCGAGAAGAACCCACAGACCCTCGAGGATCTCGAGCACGTCTACGGCTTTGGCCCCGCCAAAATCGAACGCTTCGGTCTCGAGGTCCTCACCGAACTGAAGCTCGTCTCAAATTGAGACGTCGCAATTTGATTCTTTGGACTCCTCGCAAACGAGCCGTACACTCGTCTGATGCCTCAAAATAAGAAACGTTCGAATTCGTCTCCGGCCCGTTTACGGCTCGTATTTGCCTTTTGCACGGCGGTTTTGATGTTTCAAAACTGCGGACGCATGGAGGCGCTGAAACCGGCCGAGCAATCGTCACAGGTGAGCGGACAAACAGGCGACGGTCAGAATCGTTTTTTTGCCGGCGCTGCGGCTTCCGACCCGTTGGTGGTTTTTGATCGCGACTCAAAAGCTTCGTACTGGCAGGCACGGCGCTTTACGAAAAGTTTGCTAGCTCGCCGCTGACCATCTGCCAATTTGCAAGCATGGACTCATTCAAAGCATTGACCGGGCTCAATGCTCCGCCAAGCGCTCAGACCGAGACCTACACAAGCGTCTCATCACTTCCAAGCTCGGTTGTATTTCTTGGTCTTTGTGGAAACGTCTCGCTGGTCGGTGTGTTTGCCGTCAATCAAGACATCTACTATTCCAACGGCGCCGAGTACTGCTACTTCCCTAGCCTCGATCTCTACACGAAGAGGACCGGCTTCACCGACATTCCGGCCACAGCATTTCGCTTTCCGAAGACGCCAACAAACTTAAAAAATGCCGGAAACTGCCGTTAATTCGGAAGTGTCATAATCAATGGCGCACCCTTGGTGATAACCAGGGTGTGCTCGTACTGGGCCGTGAAAACCCCAGGGCTGGTGACCAATGTCCAACCGTCGCCGTTGTCAAAAACCTCACGCGCGCCAGAAGAGATAAACGGTTCGATCGTGATGACCTGGTTCTCTTTTAAAACACGTTTGTCTCGTTTATCGAAGTAACCCGGAATGAACTCGGGCTCTTCGTGCAACGCACGGCCCACACCGTGACTTCCCAGGTTCTCGATGACGGTGAATCCGTTTCGAATGGCTTCCGATTCGATGGCGTGACCGATGCGGTTGAGTCTTGCGCCGGCGCGTGCCTCAAGCATCGCATTTTCCAAGGCCTGCTTGGCAGCCGCACAGATTCTCAAGTGCAGTTTCGATTCGGGCGGAATGATGGCAGAGCCGCCCGTGTCGGCAAAAAAACCATCCATTTCGGCGGAAACATCGATGTTCACCAAGTCACCGGCCTGAAGCACCTTCGTCCCGGGAATGCCATGTGCGGCTTCTTCATTCACACTGATGCAAGTGAAACCCGGAAAATTGTAAGTCAACTTCGGCGCAGATCGAGCACCATGGGCCTCAAGGAATTCCCCACCCAGTGCATCGAGTTCAGCGGTCGTGATCCCTGGCTCGAGTTTGGACTGCATGTGACGAAGACAGCGAGCCACAATACGGCCCACTTTGCGAAGTCGCTCGAGGTCTTTTTCCGAATTAATCGACATGTGCGGATTATACGCTAGGCGACGGCGAGTTCACAAGGTCCTCGGCAATTCTTCCGTCCACCAAGCGAATTTGTCGTCTCGCTCGAGCCGCAAAGCCCGTATCATGGGTCACCATGATGACCGTCGTTCCGTCGATTCGATTAGTTTCTTCAAACAACCGAATAACTGTTTCCCCGTTGACCGAATCCAAGGCTCCGGTCGGTTCATCCGCAAACAGGTACTTCGGACGCATCACCAGCGCGCGTGCGATGGCCACACGCTGCTGCTCACCTCCAGAAAGATGGCGAGGCAGTCGCTGCTCTTTGCCTTCTAAACCAAATCGCACCAAGAGCTCTTGCGCGCGAGTCTCAAACTCGGCAACCGCACCGCCGAAGTCTGCGGCCTTCCTGACCGGAGTCAAAACATTCTCAAGAGCCGTCAATTCCGGAAGCAAGTAGTGAAACTGAAAAACAAAGCCGACACTTTGGTTTCGGATTCGGTGAAGCTCACGCTCGGAAATCGTGGACAGATTGTGCCCACCTAGCTCCACGTGGCCTTCCGTCGGAAAGTCCAAAGCCCCCAAGAGGTAAAGCAGGGTGGATTTTCCCGAGCCCGAACGGCCCGTGAGAGCGACAAACTCTCCCGATTCAATTTGAAAGCTCAGGTCGTGAAGAACCTTTACCGCCGGCGAACCAAACGACTTGGAAAGATGAACCGCTTTGATCGCCATCACTCGGCTCCTGAGCGAATGATGTCGATCGGTGTCAGCTTTCCAGCCGATCGCGCAGGCATCACACTGGCGATGGCTGCCGAGAACGAGCCAAACAAAAATGCGCGTATGTAGATCATCGCATCGAAACTCACTTGCATCGCTGCCCCTCCACCCATCGGGCCGCCACCAAATTTGATCTGTTCCAAACCCAGACACGAGATGTAACCGATCACAAGACCAATTGCCGAGCCTACGATTCCGAGAATGAGGCCCTGGTAGAAGAACAGTTTCAGAATGTCGGATTGTTCATATCCGATCGAGCGCAAGATCGCGATCTCGCGCTTTTTCTGAGACACCACGACATTCAAGATATTGTAGATACCAAACCCCGCCACCAGAAGAATCACGCCAATCATCAAGTAGCGAGTGGCATCTTGGATACTGAAGACGTTCAAAAAACTGGCGTTGATTTCATCCCAACTCTCGACTCGATCAACCGCCATCGTTTGCCAGTCTCCGGCGATTTCTCTGGCGCGATTGAAGTCAAAAAGCCGAACCGCAATGTTGTTGATTTCGTTTTGATTGCCCGAGAGCCGCTGAGTATCGGTCAGCGAAGCAAACGCCGTCGATTCATCCAACTGCCGATTCCCCGTCTCAAAAGTGCCAATCACTTTAAACGGCGTTTGTGTGCGGCCAGTGGAAACAAAAACTGTCGAGCCATCGCCAGCACCAAGTTTCTTTAACAACCCTGTCCCGACGATAACTCGGTTGCCACCTGCTGCGAGATCTTGAAATCGCCCGGTCTTGATGTAGTTTTCGATATTTGTAACCCGTCGCTGAGCCTCAGGCTCCGAACCGATCATGCGCCCCGTGGCGGAAATCGCTCCCGAAAGAAACAGCACTTGAGTCGAAAACTGCGGCGAGTAGGCCTCAACACGTGGATCCTTGGTTAGGACCTCGTCCCAACCTCTGGGGTTTTCAATCTTCGGACTGGCTCGCGTTCCTGAAGGTTCGACCACCCAAAAGATCGACGAGCCCGCCCGCTCACCACCGTAAAGATCTTTGGTGGCAACCATGGTATCAACACGGTCCTCACGGGCGCTGATGCGAATGTGGGCATCGTTATTGATCAACTGATCGAGGAGATAATACTGAAACCCCAGCATGAACCCCGAGATCGCAACAAATGCAGCCGATCCAAAAACAATTCCCAGCAGCGTCAGCGTTGTCTGCTTCTTTCGTGAAACAAGATGGCGAATGGCAAGAAAGAGCATCACTGCACCTTCACTTCAACCTTGTCGCCGCCCCGAAGATCTCCGCTTACGACTTCGACCAGTTCGTTGTTCACCAAGCCGGTCTGAACTTCAATGTTGGCGGTTTTGCCGTCGCGAATCCGCTTCACTCGTCGTTCGTGCACAGCCGCGACGGGAATCAAGATTCCCTTGTCCTTCTTCGCCACCTCGATCGAAACATCGGCTGTCATTCCTTCTAGCACATTGGACGGCAGACTTTGTGGACGAAGAAGCACGGTGAACTGCGACTCACTCGAATAGACGGCACGCACGGTCGCAAAAAACGATTCCGATCGGAGACCATCAAAGCTGAGCTTTGCCGTAAGTCCCGTCTTCACCCGCATCGCCGCCCGTTGGTCCAAAACAAGACGCAGATCAAACTCGGTTGGATCAATCAGTTCCGCGATGACGTTTCCTGCGAAAACAGATTCCCCTAATTTATAATTGAGACGTGTGATCATACCGGCAAACGGCGCCCGAATCGTGCTTCCTTCAGTGAAGGCAACCAAGACGTCTCCGGCTTTGACCGTTTCCCCTTCACGAATAGGAAGCCGCATGATGCCGCTTGGAACACCTGACTTGGCTTGGTAGCGCCGAACGGCCTCTACCTTGCCGATGCCATAAATGGCTTCGACAACCGGTCCTTCGACTACCTCGATTCGTTTCACCTTGGCGGACTGACGTTTGGATTGAATACCGAGCGCGAGAAACGAAAGGATGAGAATGGAAATCAGACCAATTACCCAGGACTTTTTCACGAAAGCCTCCAAACGAAGGCTTTCATTTCAAATCTCTAGCGCGAGACTGTCAAAGGCAATTGGCCGGCGAATCACATCGCCGGACGGAACGCCATATCGCAAGACCCCATCAAGGGAATCGGCCCGACCGGGTTCCGACTGCCTGAAGACCTAGCCACTGCGCTTCCCACGAGCGCCATACCTGGCGAAAGATCAACCAGAGCAAGTTCGCGCGCACGCTTGGCTTGGCGAATCGCCTCAGGGTCTGCCACGTCTTTGGGCTGCTGGACAAAGCTATAAAACTCGAAGTCACGAATGTTCACCGGCGGAGCTTCCGCCTGGCGCCGCGACTCAAAGGCCTCGGTCAGTTGCTTGATCAAGCCCTCTTCTGTGATACGGACGACTTCGCGCTCGCGAATCTGATAAAAACGCTCGAGCACCTCACCACGGATCTCACCCTTCTTTGCCAAGTGTGAGCCCATCGGCAGGAACAGGTTCTCGTAGTTGGCGATCAAGACCGAGCGCGCCAAGGCACGTCCCTCTTCCACCAGGCGATGAACCTCGGTCTCCAAGAGCTTACGGCGCTCTTCAGAGAGACCCGAGATGAACTTATCGAGGTCTTGTCCGCCTGGTCCAGTCACTCCCCATGCCTCCGACAAGCCCCATTTCAAAACTGCACTGCGAGCCATCGAGGTGGCTCGCTCGATGTCGTTTGAAATGCCGGCCGTGTGGCGAGCGTTCTTTGTGACCAACTTTTCTGCGGCCTCGCCTCCAAGCAAGACAGCGATCTTTGCCAACACAACCTCACGAGTCGGGTTCAAGCTCTCCAGCTGTTCTTGACGGGCAATTCCCTCATAACGAAGCCATTGTCCGCCGATTTCCGTCACACCAGGCAGAATCGAAACTCCACCTGACTTCATTTTGTCTCCCAGCAAGATCTTGTTCACGATCTCGTGGCCGGCCTCGTGATAGGCAGTGAGGACGATATCTTTCGGGTTCCGACGAACGCCGCGAGGAACGACTTTGCCATTCACCGTCATCGCCAATCGACGACCTTCCGCAACGAGTTCGAAGTTCACAGCCGTCGATTCTTTTCCAGGCTTGTCGGCCAGCTTTCGAATCAATACTTCCGTTCCAGCCGGAACTCGCTCCAACAAAAGCAAGTCGTGAATCTCGTTGATCATGACTTGATTGATAAAGTTTCCTATCGAAGCCCCTTGCTCCCATAGCTTAAATCCGTAACTTTCGATCGATTCGATCGTCTTACGGTAGTCGTCAGCGGTTTCAAACCGAAGCGACCACGAACGACGCCCTGGGCGTTGTTCCGAGAACTCCTTCAAAGCTTTCACCAGGCGCAGCTGAATCAGCTCGCGCGTGTTTTTTGCCGTGTGTGGACCGAAAAAGAAAATCCGGTGCAAACCAATTCGGTTGAGGAAGGCCTCGGAAAACTTCGTCATCAAAAAGCGACGGACAAAACCTTCGTTGGTGATCGACTTTTCGTAGATCTGCCTTGCCGCCTCAAGCTGTTCAACTTCGGGCGCATCACGCGGAATGCCACTGTACCACTCTTCACCCGCGTTACCGGTGAGTACGATTCGAACCTGACCCATGGCGCGCGCCTTGCCGTCTGAGAATGTTCGCACGACTGGTTCACGAAGCAGGTCATAAAGTCCTTTTAAGACTTCCGGATTGGCGTTGGAGATTTCGTCCATCACAACGACAAGCCGTCCATTGGTTCGGTCATACTCACTCATGAAATCCGACGCGACCCCTTTGTTACGTGCATCGCGGAAACCGAGGATTTTCTCTTTTAAGTCATGAGCCGTCTGGATTTGGCTAAAGTCGATGACTAGCGGCTTGGATGTCGTCTCAAAAAGCACTTGGTGCAAGACCGTTGCAAGCTCTGTCTTACCAGTCGATGACGTACCCAAAAACGCGTAGACATCGGCAAGCTTCGTTTCGAGATCTGGGTGCGACGCGCGCTCGGTATTCGCCGATCGTCGAATGTCACGAGCCAGAGCCTTGGTGATGTGCTCAACACCTTTTACTTTCGCATTGAGTGCGCCCTCAAGCTTTGCCAGCTTGTCGATCTGCTGATCGGTGATCGGAAGAGCGTTACGACCCTTTTCCGTCGCCTGAATCATGACCGGCTTTCCACCAACAATGAGACTATAGGTATTATCCGCGTTTCGCTGCACGCTGACCTGAACCGACTCACCTGGCTTAAACGTCAGCTTTCCAGAAAACAGAGCATCGCTCAGCGTTTTCTCCACCAGGGACTTGATCTTGTCATCGATCGGCCGAGCGCCTTCTTCCGCCAATTGATCATAGTTCGCGAGGAACTTGATCAGCTTTGGTGTGAACTCGAGATAAAGGTTGGGAAATCCCATCGCCTTGTTCTGCAGGAACTTCTCCTGAAGACTCGCAAGTTTGGCCTTCGTGATCCGAAGCACAACCTGGCTTGGCAATGGGCGCAGAAGCAATGTTCTCGAATTCGGAATACGCGACAAAACCTCTTCCGAAGTACCACCTTCTGGATTGGCAGGACTCGAATTGGATAGCTCTCGCTTCAGAGCCTGTTTGTCTTTGGCGCTCAACGCCCAGCGCTCGAGCATTTTTGCTTCGCTCAGCGGTGCTCCGATTCGGCGACCGTCACGATCACGCGCTGTGATCAATCCGATCCCGTCGTTGGAAGCGATGAAGATATTGATCGGAACCTGGAGGCGATTGACGCCCTTTCCAGGGCTTCCAACCGTGAAATAGCCCTTTTCCAAGGCCTCTTTCAAGATTGCGTTCTTCGCCTCCAGTGACCAATCGTGAAACTCGTTGATGAACAGTGCGCCATCTTGCGGAGCAAAGTACCCATCCAGCACTTTTCCTGGTCGCCAATTCGAGTTTTCGACGATGTACTCTTCGGGATTCGAGCCTTCCGTTTTTTTGATCTCGTAGCGACCACCCGAATGCAACACCAAAAACCGATTCAGCGCACTGACCTTGCCGGACCCAACATATCCCGTTCCAGAGCCGGTGAACGACCAAATATCGCTTTCCTTTTTTGCGACTGGCGCACGGTAGATATGGAGATCAAAAGGTTCTTCGGATTTTCGAAGCGAAATCGCCATGCGCGCACGGATGTAGGCTTCGACCAAAGTGTCTTTACCAGTACCAGGAAGCCCCATGAACAATCCGACTTCTGGAGCTTGGCGCTGACCGTTGTTGATGATGTTCTGCTTTTCGATGTCCAAAAGCAGCTCGACACCTTCGGGCTGACCATGAACCAGTTTGTTGAGCATGTGTGAAAACTCGCGCAGATAATCGCGATATGTTCGCTCTTGCGTACGCTCGGTCTCGGAGGCCTCAACCAGCTCACCTGGGGGAACTTTGGGATCATAAGGCAGAGCCAAAAGCCCAGGATTAGGACCCAATACATTTGGGATAATAAACTTCTGGCGATCGATATTGTTTCCGGCTTTAAAACTCACCTCAAGATTCGGAGCGCGCTCGATCAACGACAACTGCGCCGTGAACTCACTGTGAATCTGCTTGGCAATCGGCTCAACCGTTGGGCTGTAAGAAATCGAATAGTAGGTTCCACTGCGGCGACCTTCAATTCCATTGGTCGGCGAAGCAAAGAGATAGCCGAACGAATACACTGTGAGCAGCGGGTTGGAGGTTTTCCAGTCGATATGAAAGTCTGAAAGTCGCACGTGAGACGGATTCAGGTTCTTCTCGATCGGCAAAGAAATTTGCCGCATCGATGCCGACGCGCCGTCGTAAACAAAGACTCCACCGTTACTCAGCACAACCAGAAGATCCGCAATCCGCTCGGCCGAGGACGAGGCTTCAAAGGTGTAAATTCCGGCTTCTTGCAACATCTTGATCGCACCTTGGTTGTTATCAACCGGGAGCGAGAGGCTGTGCGCCTTTCCTTGAAATACGACTTCCGATTTGCCTTGTGGCGATTGGCTGGAAACGCGGACCACGCCATCTTCAATCAGCTCAATGAAATGAGGAGTCTTTGCATGCAGAAGAGTGACTGGCATTCTGCTTTCTTGAGCAAAAAGGCGGAACGGTAGAATCAGCAACAATACCAGAATTAGATTCGACTTCACGTGGGCCCACTCCCTGTTTCGAAACGAACGACAGTGGTACCAAATTTGAACCATGAGGGCCAGTTTTCGGCAAAACCGAGTGGTTTCAACAGATAAGCGATGTTGATAGGGGGCCATGCTGGTTGTTATGGAACGACATTTTCCCTAGCAAAATGAAGCTCTCAAGCCAGCCTCAGCAGGCCGTCGTTTTTCCAGAACTTACAAAGCCGTGTAAAACCGTGATTCCAGCAAAATGCGGTCGAACTCGACCTAACGCAGCTTTTGCCCGAGCTCTTCCACGCGCTTCAGCCACTTGCTTCGATATTCGTTGGTCGAAAGGCGAAGCGGACCGATATTCGTGATTCTGACTGGCGAAATCCCACAGAACTCCAACGTCATGCGCTTAACTGCTTTGTCTGTCGGTGCCCCGTTAACAATTTTGTAAAACCAAGCGGGCTGATCGAGCGTGGAAATGATTCGCGCCGACCGCCCTTTAAGCAGCATGTCCCAGAACAGCGAGCCCTCTCGTTTCTTAAACGCAAAGCCCGGCAAAAGAGTGCGATCAAAAAAGCCCTTCAAAACCGCCGGCACCGCTCCCCACCAGACGGGGTAGATCAAGACAATGTGCTCAGCCCACTTGATATTCTCTTGGGCCTCCAAGAGACACGGCTCCAGTTCGGTTCGCGAACGATAACCATGTCGGAGATTCAAATTGAACTCAAGGGCACCGACAAAAATCTCTCGGACTTCAGCCCCTGCCGCCTCTGCACCTTTTTTATAGGCGGCGTGAAGCGCATGGTTGTAGCTCTGAGTGTCAGGGTGCCCTTGAATGATTAAAACTTTTTTGCCCACGAGCTTTCTCTTACATCATGCCAGCAGAATACAACGTGGCAGCTAAATCGGTTGCGATCTGCGTGCCGCTTGAAGGTGTTTGATAAATACCTTCCGTTTCCGCCTTGATCGCCGCCAGTCCTTTTCCTTCAGGAGCTCCACCATACATGGCCGCGACCAATGCCGCTTCGGCCTGCAAGAGACGACTACTTTGATTGTACATTTCGCGCACTTTGGCTGCCACCTTTGGAAGGCGATTGGTGGTGAGGTAGGCCACGTAACCGTCCTCCATAGCCCGTTGAATTTCTCCAGATCGCGGAAGCCCTGGAACAAAACAGTCACCCGAAATGAGGGTCGCCGACCAGCCATCCACACTCTCTGCCTCACATGGACCACGTTGCGAGGCCGTGCGATGCTTGGTGCGTTCAAACTTGGTCGCAAGCTTACCAGCGTCCGTGATGGAGATTTCGTAGTCCACCTCGTGCGCACCATAGAGGTAGTACCGCTCTCTCACCGTTTTCTTTTCGCGCATACCACCGGGCACGTTGCCAGAGGAAGCGGCACGTGCACCTGCACTTGAAGACGCGCTACTTGAGGAGGCGACTCCGCCTCCGACCTGAAGCGGCGGCAGGTTTGGATTTCCTTTGTAATAGATCAGGTAAGTGCCACTTCCCCGCTCTTCAACACGCGTGCGGGTTTTTTCCTGATTTTGCCATACTTGGCGCGAGCGTTCACCCGCACGCGAGGCGGCGTTACCTACCGTTGAAAACGCGTCTTTCCAAACATCACGGCTGTTGGCGGCAAGTGCCGCTTCGCGGGCCGCTCGCGCCTGATCCGTCTCAACGAGCGTGCTGCTGACACTGGTGCTGATCGAAGACTTCCAATGGGTAAAGACCGAACGATAGACGTCCGTCACCATCTTGCATCCATTTTCCGAAGCACTTGCGATATGGGCCACTGGATACAGCCCAGCTGTTCGCTCTCTCAAACTCCCGATGATTCCAAGAGGTTGAAATCCGTCGCCGACTTCACCCTTGATATTGACTGAAATTTTGCAGCCATGTTGAGCCTGAAGCGCCCCGAGCGATTGTCGGACAACCGCCTTAGCTTCTTTGTAGCGCGGATGGAACATGGGAATGTCGTACTGGGTTGCCAGCAACAAGGCCATTGTTGGTGCTCCAGATTTCGTGGCGGACTTGGCCTTATCGAGTGCGGTAGCGGCCTGTGGTGCAAGTGGAATTTCAGCCTTGCTTCCAGTTTTGAGATACAAGTAGTTGGCGAGACGGTTAAACGCCTCCAACGTCACGTTGTTACTCGTACGGATCATTGAAGGCGAACCGTAGTTTGGATGAATCGAGTTTCTATCAGGACGAGTGATTTTGTAGATCTCGGCAAGCGCCGCCGACATCACCGCCTCCGAAGGCATGGCATAACCGCCTTCTGCTCGCAGCTTACTGATTTCTTTTCCGAGCGCATTCAGCGCCGGCGCAATATTCGTGGTGTCAGTGTTGCGCAAAGTGTGAATCGAGTAGTGAGACTTTCTCATTGCAAGCATGGGCGTGTGGGAAACTGAGAAGAGATAGTTCGGTTGAAAGGCCACCACGTACTCCGGTGGCGGCATTTTTCCAAAGGAGCTCTCTCGGGAAAAGTATCCACCCATGATGAATACTTCTGGAGGCGTGCCGCCCATCAGTTCTCGGCCAAAATGAGTGAAACCGCCACTGACAAACGCGCCTTCAAACCAAATGCGAGCATCAGCGGTGGTCGACGAAATGACCGGGCCAGCGACTTGAACATCACGAAACGTCAGTGGTGCATGTGTGGTAATTTCCGGACTGTAGCGGTTCCCTTTCGCATTTTTCACAAAACCTATCACCGACTCGTGCCCAGCGCCTGAAATCAAAACCTGGCTGACGCTTTTATGAACCGTCACCGCATCCGTAAAGGGATACACGCCCTTCACCAATTTGATTTCGTCACCTTCACGATAGTTGCGAAGCGCCTCCGCAAAGTTCTTTT
>CAKQVW010000018.1 GCA_934277865.1 uncultured Pseudobdellovibrionaceae bacterium
TCTTTGCTGTCTTTGCAATAGCAACCGAATCCAGTCCGTGCTTTTTATAAAGTTCAAGCGCCGAGTACGCGCTCTGCCCAAAGTGATCACCAACGCCAAGCGTGCGCATCTTAAAGACCCCGCCAGCTGTTGCCAAAGCGTGGGCGATCATCGCCCCCATGCCGCCCACGACGCGATGGTCTTCGACTGTGACGAGAGCCCCACCTGTTTTTGCAAGCGCGGCATTCAGAGTCGCCATGTCGGGATGATTCACGTTCGATGCATGCAACACAACCGCGCCAACACCTTGTTCAGCCAAGATGTCTGCCGCCTTCAGGGCCTCTGGCACAAGCGAACCTGCAGCCACCAAGGTCACCGACTTTGATTTTCCGGCGGTCGTGTCCAAGAGCTCAGACCAGGACTTCAGCGTGTGTTTGAGGCCGTCTTTTGTCAGACGACGCGGGAAGTTTTCACGGCCCAAGAAGAACAGGCGTGTCGGCGGCACTTCGCCACGTGCGCGCGTCTCAGCAAAGTTTTCGATCGCTTCGGTGATGAGGTCCTCTGCTTCACTGGACGTGGACAACGAATACACTTCGACGTGCGGAATACTTGCCACTTGCGCCAAGAACGACAGTGCTTGGTGACTCGCACCGTCGGCTGCGTCCTGGAAGCCAGTGTGCGAAAACACACCGATGACAGGCGCCTGAGACAAGTTCGCCATCGTGATCGGCAAAGCGCCTTTGGTCACACCAAACTGAGCAAACGTGTCGACAAACGGAATATACCCCGAAAGCGAAAGTCCCGCCGCCGTTGAGATCATGTTGGATTCCGCGATTCCGATGTCGATCGCAGCTTCCGGGAAAACCTTGTGGAAATCCGCAACACCCGTCGACCCCTGAAGGTCACTTGAAACTGAAATCACAGGGCGGCCGCGCATGCGCGCTTCGACCATCGCCTTTGCGACACCAATTTGGATTTTTTCCGAAGGATGCAGTTTCAACAGATGAGCGCCCGGAGCGGTTGGCAGCACAGTTGCCGCGACCTTCGATGCTTTGTCGGCCATCATTTTATCTTCGCGAGCTTGCACCTTTTCGTACCACGACAAAAACTCCGGTGGCACCGTCGCTCCGGCATAGATCTCGTTTAGAAATTCGGGAAGCTCTTTGCTGGCCTTCAAAGGAAATCCGTGTGCACCGGTCGCCGAGGCTTCTGCTTTTTTGTTGCCTTTGCCTTTCACGGTTTTGGCGTGAATCACGATCGGCTGCGAAGGATTTTGTCGGGCTGCCGCAATCGCCTCTTCCAAAATCGTCGTGCAGGCCTGCAGCGAGTGCCCGTCTTCCAATTTCAAAACTTTCCAACCAAGCGCCTCGAGACCTTTGAACGTCGGCTCCATCGAGTAGGAATCTTGGTCGATGCGTCCAGATAATTTCGTGCGGTTGTCACTGATGACGAGAACAAACGGCGCAAGCTTTCCTTTGGAGGCAAGCCCCGGAATCGCGGCAAACGCTTCGCGTGCTTCACCTTCCATCGCGCCGCCATCGGAGAGCGCACACAACGTCACGCGCTCACGACGTCCGGAAAGGGCATCACCCACCGCCAGCCCTTGCGCCTGAGGCAGACCCGAACCCAAAGGGCCGTTCGAAATCAAAACACCTTCAGGAAACAGATGGGCCTCGCCGTGTCCAGTGAGCTTCGATGTGATCGAGCGAAACTCGCGAAGCGAATCCAGCGAAAGCCCCGCCATGCCGTAGTTGGCCTTCAAGGCGTAGAGTCCATTTTCACAGTGTCCCGCATCGTTCACAAAGTGAAAACGCTCATACCACTCGACACCCTTTGCCTGCGCTTCGTGGAACATGATTCCATGAGCCGCCGACATGAGTTCGGCAAACGCCGAAGGTCCGCCAAAATGCGAAGCCGCTCCGCCGAGTTGGGCTTCCATGTCCATCAAAGCCACCATGGCTCGCGTCGCGCGTGGGTCCACAACCGGCAGCGCTTGACCGCTGTGCAGCTGAACCGTGGCCGACCACTTGGGCTTCAGCCCTTTGGCCGTTGCCAGGCGGGATTTCAATTTGAAAGGAGAAACTTCGGGTTTTGCAGGTGTTTGCGACATGCCCGTTTCATCTCGTGATTCCTGCCAAGCGTCAATCAGTGCTATGGCGCTTAACGCGGCAACGTGATTGAATCCTCGGACTATGAATTCCAGCCGCTGGGCGTCGCTCAAAAAAACCGAACTTCACCGCCACCTCGATTGCTCGATTCGCCCCTCCACTCTACGCGAGCTTTTGACCGCGGCCGGCGAGCCCGTGCCCGCCTCCCCGGCCGACTTTGCCGCCAAGTATTTGGTAAAAGAACCCATGCGCGATCTCGGGGCCGTCTTGGGAAAGTTTTTGGCCGCACAAAAAGCGCTTTCCAGTCGAGAGATCCTCTGCCGCATCACCAAGGAATGCGTGGAAGACGCGCACGCCGAAGGCATCGACCTCATGGAACTTCGTTATGCCCCAACCTTTATTCATGACGGGCACGAGCACATGAGTTTTGACGAAATTCATGCCGGCATCTTAGACGGCCTGAAGGCCACCCGTCACCTGCCGGTGAAAGTGGGCCTGATTGCGATTTTTCAGCGTATCAAGCCCGTGAAGGTCGCCGAAAGTGTTCTCGATTTCGTTCTCAATAACAAAGACACCTTTGTCGGCGTGGACCTTGCGGACAACGAAGATGGTTTTGAGCCGCGCCCCTTTGAGCCGCTCTTTGCCAAGGCGAAAGCTCACGGTCTTCGCATCACCGTTCACGCTGGCGAAGCTCCGATCGCGTCGGCAGCCGACAATGTGCGAATCGCAATCGACCGGCTTCACGCCGAGCGCATCGGGCACGGCCTTCAAATCGCAAACCCCGAGATTCCTCGATCACGCGAGACTCTCGAGTACGTCGCAAAGAGTGGCGTGCTTTTGGAAATCTGCCCGACATCAAACGTGCTCACCAACGCCGTTCCCAGCGTCGCGGCTCATCCGCTTCCCAAACTTCGCCAGGCCGGAGTCAAAGTTTCGATCAACACCGACGATCCAGGCGTTTTCGATTTCAACCTGACTCACGAATACGACGCCGTCGCCGATGCCCTCGGCCTCACAGCATCCGATTTCGAAACAATGAATCAGGACGCCCGCCGCGCCAGCTTTTTATAGTTAAGTAATTAAAGCCTCATGCAGCGCTGGGCTTTGTAGTAGCAGGGCACGACTGACGCCGAGGGATTGTTCGAGCAGTTCATTTGTACTGGCGTATCAGACACTAGGCGAAATCCCGATGGACACGTTGGCTCTGTTGTTCCTGTCGTGCAGTTTGAAATCGGCGCGACCGCTGTCACAGGGCCAACAGCACTGAATGCCGAATTCAACTGACGTAGGCAGAGGCCGTAATCTTGACCGGCGATGTAGTTTTTGTTCGCGTTTACGTCATCAAGCTTCGCGCAGCGAAAGCGCTTAAAAAAACAGTTCAAGACATTGTTTGGCCCTGGGTTCGAAGAACAATTCATTTGAGTTGGCGTATCGATCACCAATTGAAAACCGGACGCGCACGTCGGCTCACCAACGGTCGAACACGTCAGCACAGGAAATGTCGGCTGCGCATCGGCGTACGTCGCGCGGAATTGGTCGTCATACTTCACCAGACACGAGCCATAAACTTGACCGCTTGTATAGAGAGGAGAAGCAACACCGCCGCCCGTGCCACCACTATCACCAAGGTTCGGCGATGGATTTAAGCCTGACGTGCCTTCGGTGCCCTGCGAGGCCGTTTGAGTCTTAGAGGTCGGAATCTCCTGGCTACAAGCCACTAAATGAGAGCTGATAAGTATCAAAATGAGATTCAAACCCGACTTAGTCACAAACCACCCCCTAGCATCCCCAAAGTATGGAAGGAGCAAGATCACGACCACGCGACAGCACACTGTGAGCGAGTTCTTTACACGTGATCGTCTAAAGTCTGACACCCCGTCGTTGGAGTGATCGATTCGGCACCCGAACCAAACCAATTGCAGGAAACCGAAATATTTCGTCGACAAGTTCGACAGTCTCAATATGAACACCGCGCTCAATATTTCTCCAACAATCCGTGCAACCACCGATACGATTATGTGCAGACGAGTACAATTGGCGGTTCGTTAGCAGCTTTCTCGTAGATCAGGTCCAGCAGGTAAACAGTGGGGTGTGGTATGTATAAGAAGCTGTTTCGATCCTTACAGTCGAGTTCTAAAGTCGCTCTCTCATTAGTGGGCGTACTTTTTGTGACGACCGCCATCGGTTTCCAAAACTGTGCGCGAATCGACTTCGGGGGCGACGATGTCGTCGACGAAGGCACCAACGGCGGACTCGGCACTCCTCCGGAACAGCAGCTTGAATGCAGCACACGAAGCGGAGTCGAAAACATTCTCACATCTGTCCGCGGTCCTTCGGAGCTCGAACAAGGTGAAGTCGGAACCTTCACACTTCCGGGCCTAGAAAACTGCGACAATCGCTTCGCCATCTCCTGGTACACAACAGATCACGACCAGGCGGGTTCCAACCCAAGCCCAATTACTTCCGGCCCCAAATTCCAAGTGGGTTTCGGTCTTCCGGGTGTCTACCTTGTCGTGGCGCGAGTACTGGACTCAAGTCTTCGCTTCAAAGACATCACTCACCAAGTCCTTGTCCGCGAAAAATGTCGTTCGGGCTCGGCCTGCAACGATGAACTTGGGCGCGCGGCCATTCGAGGCCCAACAGCCGGCTACGTCGGCGATCTCTACCGCTTCGAAGTCTCTTCGAAAACACCCATTCAAAACCTAGTCTGGTACTTCGGTAACTCGTCTTCCCGAACAGCGAATGGTCGTACGGACATCGATCTTTCGTTCCGAGTTCCCGGTATTCACACGATCCGGGCGGAATTTGAAGACTCCAGCGGAAAGAAACAAGTTCTCACGCATTACATCCAGATCCTCGAACGCGACAAGGTTCCAGGAGAAGGACCGTGCGACGACAAGTGTGATGATGACAACAACGATGACGATGACGAACAGCCTGCGCCTAAGCAATGCGATCTCTCACGCCTTGATCTCAGCGGCCCAAGCACTTTGGGCATCGGCGAAAAGGCTCGTTGGGCACTCTATCTGCCGGATTGCGTGAAGTCGGATATCGAACAGATCGAATGGATCGTAGACTCGGGCGATCCTCAGCTTGGCGACTCTTCGAAAGAACTGAGTTTCGACTCGCCAGGGCTACGTGTTGTAAAGGCACGTGTCCGAATCAAACGCCCTTCGCCAGGCTCGGAATACACCGACATCACTCTCTCGCGCCCAGTTTGGGTCATTGAAGAGCAATGTCGCATCGAAGTTCCACCGGTTCAGCCACCACCAGTACCACCAAACTCGTGCTTCCCTTTGAAAGAGGGAGAAAGCGTTGAGGAAGTCGTCGGCATTTCATATCGTGATCTTGCCTGTGGAATCGATGGTACAAAGCGGACGCGATACGATCTCATTCGAAGCCGAACTTGCGATAAAGGCCGCGTGGTTCTTTCGCCGACGTCCGAAAAAAAGGTATCGGAAGGTCCTTGCGTAGGTCAGTCATGCCTTCTGCAAAACGGCTCAAAGATTAAGGACAATCAATCTATCATTCGTTACTCCATGAACCTTCCAGGAGATGCGTGCAAGAACCACGAAGTCACAATCACGTGTTCAAACGGCTCATTAAACCGTAGCGACAAAGACCTGCACGAAAGCTGTCTCTCTGGTTGCCCTGGACTTGGCAAACACGGAACTCAAACTTTCGCGCTCGACGGTGAGGAGCAAGTCGCAAAAATGTGCCCGTTCGGAGAAACTGGATTCTTCGACCGCTACAAGAAAGAAAAGCAGCTTCAGTGTGCCGACGGCACGGTGATCGACACCGGCGTTCGTCGCCGTGGCGATCTTCTCGAAGCAGGTAGCTGCCCGACCTATGCGTGGAAGCTATCCGACTGGACGCAGTGTTCGGCCGAGTGCGGTGGCGAACAAAGTGCGATCTACACGTGCCACGACAACACCGGAGCGCTGATCTCAAACAACGTCGAAGCAACAAGACGCTGTGGCCCGGTTCCAATGCAAAAACGCATCTGTAGTCGAAACCCTGACTCGCAGTACGAGGAAACTCGTCTCAGCTATCTCCCGGGGTCCGCGGCATGTCCGAAAAACCAAATCGGCGCCGTCCTTACTCGTGTCGAGACAGTTACGACATACATGTGTCGGAACCACAAATATGAGAAAGTCTCGGAAGTCTCTAACAACACGACCGAAAGCTACTGCAAACCATATACGTCATCTCGTTGTTCACACGACTCACTTTCTCCTTCGCAAGCGCTTGGTCGCTATGCCTGGATGAAGAAGTGCGAGCCGACGGTTCCGATGATTGCCGATTTCTTCGAAAAGATGAAGGGCATCAAAGAAAGTCCGGAAGAGATTTTCAAGAAGTCGTACAAAGTCGATTCCAGCGGAAAGGCCTCTTACGATCGTATGACTTACGCGACCTTCATGAAGGTCGACGGCAAGCCTTGGCTAGCACCGGCTCCAGGCACAACGGACTATACGAAACGCGATCCATTGCCGGATGTTTCCAATATCTCTTGCGAAATCCCGGCGGGAACGACGATCTCAGGCGTGTGTCTCTCGTCTTGTCTGACACCCACCCAGTCGCTCGCGGTCGATTTGCGAGGCGGTGAAATGTCGATTCTCGAAGCGATGGCCAGCGGTGTGACCTCACTACCGGCTCTGACGTCGAGCTCGTCTCTTGGTGATGTGCAATATCGCGAGATGAAGGTCGACAAGTTCGTGACCGAACTCATCGACTCACAACACATAGTGCTCGCGATCAAAACGGCAAAGGGCCGAGCGATAGAACTGACGCCCAACCACCCTGTTCTAATTTCGACAGGCGTCTTGGTCGAAGCGAAAGATCTCACTCGTGGTCATGAACTTGTCGGACGCGATGGTCAGCCAGACGCGATCGTTCAGATCGAAGAGAAGTCGCACTTCGGGAAGGTCTACAATGTGTTCATGAGCTCTTCGGTGCCAGAGGAGAATCTGATCCTTTCTCAAGATCTCATCATCGGCAGCGGTCACTTCCAAAACGAAGCCGCCGACTATATCAACCGCACGATTCTTCGCCAGAAACTGGTTGAAGGAGCATTGAAATGAAAAACAACGCGAAAAACACCATGAAGGCCTCAGCCAAGGTCGCCGTCGTAACAGCTCTTACCGCGACAGGCCTCGTCGGCGGCTGGTGGCTGATGGGAAAAAGCAGTCGCAGCACCGACGGCCAAATGTCTGTGCCTGGCGCCGTCGCCGAAACACAGGCGCGTGAAGCCTCAGCAAAAACCGCGATTCGTGAGTACCAGGCCTGGCGCCAGACTCAGGTGGCCAAACCGAGTTCGGATGCACCAAGCAGCATGACTCCTCACTTAAGCGTGACTGAGCAGAAATACCTCGAAGCCCTAAGCTGGATTTCAAAGAAGGCCTTGAAGTCGGACACCGAAGTGACCGATTTCAAGGCGGCCTGGACAGATATGGCCTTTCTCGACTCACTAGGACGCGGCTTGAGCCATCACGAGATCTCGGCGGATGGCGCGATGCCGGTTTCCATGCTGACGACCTCGCTTTTGATTTCAGCGATCAACAACCCAGCGACACTCGATGCGGCTGAACAAGTTGTTCTTAAACACTTAAGCGAGTCTCGCATCGAGGATCTGCAAAAAACCCAAAACAAGGAAACTGTTTTGAAAGTCGCGGAAAACCAAGGGGAACTTCTCTTCCATTGGTTCGCGCAGGCGAAAAACGCCGAAGCGAAGCTTCGTGATCTGGAACGCAAATCACCTTCTGCAGCAAGACGTGCGATTTTAGGCAACGTCGATCGCGAACATCGAAATAATCTTTCGATGTCCGCGCTCGAAATGAAGAGCGGCCAATAAACCAAACTCTATTGCGTTGAGAATACAACGACGACCCGGCGGTTGCGTGCGCGACCTTCGGGCGTTTCGTTTGAGTCGATAGGACGATCCGGTCCATACCCTTTCGCCAGAAGGCGAGACTGCGCGATTCCGTGCGCTGTCACGAGATGGTTCACCACGCTTGCCGCTCGACGCATGGAAAGATCGATGTTCATATCGCGAGCACCCATCGCGTCCGTATGACCTTCAATCACGACAGCTTCCTCTGGATGTTCGATCAGAAGTTCCGCAAGCTTCGCCACTTCTGCATGATACTGCTCACGCAAGACATCGCTATTGGTCTCAAACTCGACGGAGATCGTAAGCTCGATCTTCTTTTTCACCTCGCATCCAAGCTTATTCACCTGCACGCCACGTGGTGTGCCTGGACAAGCATCGCGGCGATCCGGCACGCCATCACCATCTGTGTCGACATTGCTAACGACCTTTTTTGGAGCTTGCGGTTCGTCGTCGGCGCCAAAGTAATATGTCAGACCTATCATCGGTGTCATCGTTTGCGCCGACTTCGCTTTATTGCCGTCGAGTTTGATGTAGTCGGCGGTTACTTCAAACGTCACCGCGAAGTTTGGACGGAAGAAGTAGTCCACACCGGCAAGCGCCGTCAGACCAAAGGTATGTTGATCGTCCGTCGATCGCGGGAAGTTGATCGCGTGCGCGTAGCCGACACCCGCTCCAAGATACGGCCGCCATGCGCCCGTGAAGTCGAATCGATAAGCCAACGACGGATTTAAGAAGTTCAAACTCGTCGCCTGTTTTTTGAATTCCAAACGTTCGAAGTGTAAGGCCAATTGCCAACGCTTTGAAACATGGTAGCGAATCCAGCCGGCAAAGCCGATATCGCTACCCAGCTCGTCCTCGACCGCATCCACCGGTGAAGGCAAGTTCGGCCCAACACCAAGCCCCACACCCCACGCGCCTTCTCGATCGACAGCCGTCTCGGCGAAAGCCGCCGCACCGGAAACCGTGACACCAAAAAGAATCGCAAAGCAAATGACCAATTGTTTCATTCGAACCTCGTACGTGTGAACTTTGAAGCTCACCTAGGCTCTCAAACAATGTTCCCTCTAGCAATTGCGCCATTGGCAATTTTGAACACCGACGCGCCGAGCGCAACGATGTCCTCTTGATCGTGAGTCACGATCAACGCCGGAATACCCGTCGCCTCCAACACCTCGCGCACTAGTTTACGCGCTTCAGCCCGATTGGCCGCATCGAGCGCCGAAAAGGGCTCATCCAAGAAAAGCATGCGCGGAGCCCCCACCAAAGCGCGCGCCAATGCGACACGCTGCTTTTCGCCACCGGACAAAACTGTCACCGGGCGATCCAGAATTTGCCCAACACCCAATGCTTTCACCGCGCGTTCGAGATTTCCGAGAAAATACGTCTCATCAAACTTTTCGCCCTGACTTATGCACCGTTGCCTAGCGGCCTCTATCGCGAAATCCAAATTTTCCCTCGCCGTCATGTGATCAAAGAGTTCGTAGTTTTGAAAAACCACACCCAAGCGACGCTCACGCACCGATGTGCGACCGAGATCCAAAACCTTGTCGCCTTCAGGAAATTCCCAAACCAGTTCGTCGGCCGCATCGATCCCGAGGAGCAAACGCAGAACCGAAGATTTCCCCGAACCAGACGGCCCCCAAAGAGCCGTCACGCCTTTTTGCGGAAGCTGCCAGTCCGAAATGTCGACTTGAAAGTCCCCATAATTCGCCTTGAGTCGCCTAACGATGGACACTGGAACCTCCCCAAGTGAAAAGCCGATACGTCACAGCCCCCAACACAAGAACCGCTAAAAGCAAAAGCGCGGCGGCTTCGAGACGATAAGACTCCATCAACGATTTCGCCAACAGACCCAACGTCATGTTGCGAGACGCGACGATCGAGCCAATGGCGTAATCACCCCACATCCAAAATGCAACCAAGCCACCCGACCAGAAGGCCGCAGGGAAAAGCCTCGGCAAAAGAATTCGCGAGATGATCAGCGATGAACCCGCTCCAAGCGTTTGCGCCACGGCAACAGCTCCTTCAAGACGACTCACCTCTTCCGCCCAGCGCAGCCGCCAGATCACCGGCGCAAAGAGCAACGCCGCTCCCAACGATATTCGCGCCACATCCCAGTTGAAAGACGGCGGAGCTCCCCACCCCAGGGCCAGCGTCGCAAATCCGGTGATCGCGACACTCGGAGCCACATAGGCATTCATCCAGCGACGGCTTCGAGGACCGGGAAAACTTGTCGCTGCCAACAACAACAACAACGCCGTTAAACATCCCGAAAGAGCCGCCGTCGCGACACTTCCCTGCAAAGCGACCAACAGCACATCCCTGTGCTCCAAAAGCCCCGTGCTCTGAAGCTGACGCCATCCCAAAAATGGGTCGCGCACAAGTGAGAACAAACTCACAGCCGTTCCCAAAATCAAAAACGGCGCGCCCCATGAAAAACCAAGAATTCGCGCAACACCGGCGCGACTTGCGGACTCTCCGGAGCGAATCGTCGTCGGCGTCTGCCCGCTTCGTAAGTTTTGGAAAAGAAAGAGAAACGCCACCAGCAAAAATAGCTGGAACAGCGACAAACTTGCGGCAATGCCCCAAGCCCCTTGCAGGCGAATCGCGTGATGAATTGCGATTTCAAATGTGTACGCATGCGAACCGCCAAGCAACAGAGGAACCGAGAAACTGCCGAGGCTGGAAACCACAATCGTGAGCCAGACACGAAAGAGCTCGGGAAACAGTCTCGGCAAAACACCCCGCCGCCACATCAACAGGCGGTTTGCGCCCTCAACCCAAGCCAATTCGAGACTCGCGCCCATTCGCTCACGGACCAAGCGCGCCAGAACAACCGCGATAAAGCCGGAAGAGATCAGCGTATGCGCAGCCGCAATCGCCCACAGACCCCGCCACTCCGGAACAAGATCCATCAGACCAAGAACGATCACGCCACTTGGAATGACGGCTGGAAAAAGCGCCACGCCTTCCCACAAAGATGTCCGAAGATGCGAAACACGCAAAAGAAATCCCGCCCCCAAAAGACCAAACGCGGTCGCAAGCGCGCCAGAGAGCGTGGCTTGAAGCCAAGATCGCCAAACAAGATTTAGAAAATCGCTCGGTAAAACAAGGCGTCCTTTGGACAAAACAAGGGAAAAGACGTACGGCAACAAAAACAAAATCGCCAAACCCCAAAGCACACTACGTCCATAAAGGTTTGCGCGATTGTTCTTCATCAGAACTTCACGTCCTCCCAGAGCTTCAGCACGACGTCTCGTCCCACCGCCACGTCGGGCTTAATCGGATCGCGAATCTTTAAGCTATGGGCTGGCCCATCGCCGATCGCCTCGATGATTTCCCCAAAGGCCGTTCCCTCGGCGGCAAGCGCGTTGATCGGAAGCATCCAGTTTTTGTTCATCAACACCCGCTGAGCCGGAGGCGAAATCAGAAATCTCGCGAACTCCTTTGCCAGCTCACACTCTTTGCAGTCATCCGGAATCACGGCGTACTCCACCTGTGCCGGATGCGCGGTTGCGAATGGGGCAAATCGATAACGTTCGTCCTTTTCCGTATAGCGATGGTACAACGGCGAGGTCGCGTAGCTTAAGACGAGCTTCGCGAGTCCTCTGGTGAACAGTCCATAACTCTGCGACCACGAGCCCGACACGGATTGCACATTGGGCTTTAGTTTTTGTAAGTACTCACGCGCGCCGGTCTCGCCTTTCTCGGCAACCACCCAAGCCAAGAACTGATAGCCCGGAGAACTGGAGCGCGGGTCCTGCAAGGCGATCAGCCCTTTAAATCTCGGCGACAAGAGATCATCCAATGATTTCGGCGGATCGATCTCGCCTGCTCGGTAGACAAAACCAATCGGCGCCCAATCAAACGCAAAAAAAGTTTCATCGGAAAATTTTAAGCCCGACGACACCCCATGCGGCGTCCAACCACGATCGGATTCGGCCTGAGTTCTTGTGAACTGATCAAAGCCGATGACGAGGTCCGACGGAAAAACTTTGAGCTTCGCCAACAAAAGCCCTGCGTCTTCGGCTTGTAGATACTCGATCGAGACTCGCTCACCGGGTTTTGCGACTTCACGCTCGTGCTCGAACATGCGCTTCAGAGTTGGCCCCGGTCCCCACGTCGAGAGAAAACTCGAGTACGCAAGCACCCGAACGACTCGCGCACCGGGCTTGCCCAGGCCCGACGTCGACGGGGCTTCCGCCACAGGGCCTTTCGTCAGGCGAGCGCCAAAAACCAACGCCGCCAAAATGACGATCAACAACAGCGCCGCGAAGAGCGCACGCGCACGCAGTCCCGATTTGACTGACTGGTTCACGCTACCACCAGAATCCGCGATGGCGTTTGTAGAAGTAGTAATCCAGACCAAGGCAGCGCCCTGCTCCGATCCAACCCAAGATAAGATGCAAGACCAACATGAATGTCGTGGCCTGCAAACTTATTCCGATGAGATTGCCGCTGCCGTGAACTCCGCCGACACCGATAGCACCCATTAAGCCCATCGAGAGCACGACTCCAGCGATTGCCGCCGGACGCACAAGATAGCCGATCACGTAGCTAGCACCAATGAAGAGCTGGGCAACCGCCAGGCTAATAGCAAAAACCTGCCAGTTCGGAATGACCGCATTTTCTAGGAACCAACGAAACCATTCCGGAGCCGTACTTTGCGGCAGATGGTTGCGGATATCTTCGGCGAGATAAGCCTTCACCAAGAAGTCGCTCTGAAACGACGCGATCGCATGCTTGAGATAATATCCCCCAAGAAAAATCCTGAGACACGCAACCGGGATCAGGTGACCGACGTACTTAAAGCTCTCAACAAATGCGACCAACATAAGATGAGTTGAGTCTCGCCTGAGGTCCTGTTGGGGTCAACGCACAACCGCTGTAAACTTTCCTTGGACCAAGGGCGAGATCCCACTCAATGAACATCTGACACGGAGGTCCGCACCGGACATTCGCGCTAAGATAAAAATGTAGCCGTTAGGAAGGTCAGGAGGACCGCCATGGAAGGCCCAAATCTCAACACGAGCACTCAATTGACTGCTGTCTCACCAAGCGAAAGAGACTGGCCCGAGGTCATTCGTTTTCTCGACGCCAACTTGCGCCCCGGTCAGCCGTGGTCGATCGCCGATGAGTACCCAACCTCGCTCGCCAAATCCAACCGTCACAACATGCGAGTCATCGCCGAAGAAGGACGCATTCTGTCGCATGCCGTGTTTCGACCGATGATCATCAAAACACCCATCGGGGTCTTCAAAGCGGCCGGCATCGGAAGCGTCGTCACCGCGCCAAACGAAAGAGGCCGCGGACTGTCCACCACGATCATCGAATCTTGCCTCGAAGGGGCCGCCGGTGCCGATTGTGACTTCGCGATCCTCTGGACCGATATCTTTGATTTTTATCGCCGCATGGACTTTGAGCTCGCAGGTTCCGAGGTTTCCGTTCTGCTTTCGCAAAAATCCTTTCTTGAAATGGCGCTCAAAACCGGGACCGACCTGAAGGCCGGATTCAAGTTTCTTGATTCCAACAAGATCGCGCCCGAGGCGATGTTGCGCATCTACCAATCACACACGGTCAACTCACATCGCTCGCAAGACGATATTCGCCTTGGCCTCTCGATACCCAACTCTCGCATTGCAACCGCTTGGGACAATCAGGGGCGGATGGCGGCTTACGCCGTCATCGGCAAAGGTGCGGACCTCAACGGCTACATCCACGAGTGGGGTGGCTCGGTTTCGTCACTTGTCGGTCTCTTTCAACATCTCTTGGAAACCGAGAAACGTGATCTGCGCCTGATTGCGCCCGCGCACTCCACGGCACTTTTGGCAAAGCTCCAGGAGTTTGGCTGCCAAGAACACCGCGGATACCTTGGCATGATTCGCATTTTGAAAACGGATTCGCTCTTTTCGAAGATCAAACGCCATGCGCGCTCCATCGGCATTTCGGATCTCGTCCTAGAAACCGATGGCACGACCTTCAAGTTCGGATTTCAAAACCAGATCTACAAAACCGATTCCAAACGCGATCTCGTGCAACTGCTTTTCGGCCCGGAAAAACCCTCACAGCTTGGCAAAATCGATCCCGCCACCGCAAAGGTGCTAGATCGTGTTTTGCCGATTCCGCTGTGGGTTTGGGGATGGGACTCCGTATGACCAAACGTTTCAACCATGTTCGTGCCTTGATGATGATCCATCTCGTGCTCGTGCTACTGATTCCTTTTCTCTTCACTCAGATGGGCGGTTGCCAAGCGGAGAAAGACACCCTGCCGTTAAACCTTGGGCCGGAGGTTGATCCCGCACTGATCGACAGTGCTTTGACGGCCCCGCTACAGGCCACGACGCCGCTTTCGATTCGTCTCGGCGAGGGGTTTGTTCTTTCGGAAACTCAGGAGCTTGGTGGGATCGCGGGCTCTTACGCCGTGCTGTCGGACACCTCACAAACCGTCGTCGATCGTCTGGAAACGCCCTCGGAAATCTTGATGACAATCATTGAGCATCGTCAGACTTACGCCAACGGCGACGTCCAGAAGACCAGCACGGAGATTCCCGTGCGAATCGAAAAGACGGCCAGCGAATCGCTGATGTACGGACCCGCGTCCGTTCTTCCGAGTCTCACCTCAAACACCGAAGCAAAAGCGACTTCGCTTGCCGCCTCCCCTGGCCCGACCTTCCGTGCGGAGGTCGAGCAGATTCTGCGCGAGCGCTCGCCGCAGGCGTTACTTAGCCTGCTTCGCGAGCAATCCTCTCAACGCAAATCCGGTTCAGACGTCTCGACGCTTTCCGATGGCGCCAAGGTCACCTACCACGGCTTGCAGGCTACTGCCGCCCTTGAGGCGCCCCCAATTCTGGTGCAAAAGCGCGAGAACTGCGCCGGCCTTCCAAACTGCCAACTCAAAGTCCATCGCGTGCGCTTTGACATGGTGTTCTGGGAAAACGGCCGGCCCGACCGCGTCCATTGGGAATTTGCGATGAGCGATGAGGCACCCTACTTGGCCTCCGTCCTTGAAAAATGCGTAACGGGCCTTGCGAAACTTGGTGGCAACCAAGGAGAGATTCTTGTTCGGCAATGCCTGCCGGTGATCGATTTTCGTTTCACAAATTGATGGGCATTCGCGAGTTGAATCGCTACCATGTTGAACATGGGAAAAATTCGAGTTGCAGTTTTCTGTGGTGGCCAAAGTGCGGAACATGACGTCTCTCTTGCGTCGGGAAAAAACATAGCCGACGCGCTCGACCCCAGCCGCTACGACATCACCCTCGTCGCAGTCGATCGCACCGGCGTTCTCCGACTCATCCCCCACATCGACGAGCTTCGTAAAACCACGTTGGATAAGCCAATCGATGTCACTCGTTTTTCCACCAAGGTGGCACTCTACCGAGGTGACCTAGGCCCGGTCTTGGTGGAAACCGGCACCGGAAAAAAGCTGACCGAACTCGATGTGGCGTTCCCAATTCTGCATGGCCCGTACGGGGAAGACGGAACCGTTCAAGGGTTTTTCAAATTCATTGGGCTTCCATTTGTTGGTCCGTCTGTTCTCGGCAGCTCGGCCGGCATGGACAAGGATGTGACCAAGCGCCTGCTTCGAGATGCGGGAATTGGCATCGGCAAGTTTGAAGTCCTTCATCGCCACAAAGAAAAGGCTCAGCCGACATCGTTTGCCACGCTGAAAAGCAAGCTGGGCACACCGTTTTTCTTGAAGCCCGTGAACATGGGATCGTCTATCGGCGTTCACAAAGTGACGTCCGAAGAGACTTACTCAAAGGCGATCGCAAACGCCTTCCTCTTTGATACGAAAGTGATTGTCGAAGAATTTATCGACGGCCGCGAGCTTGAGTGTGCGGTGATTGGGTTTCACAATCTTCAGGCCTCGCCGCCTGCTGAAATCATTCCCAAGCACGAGTTTTATTCTTACGAAGCAAAGTATCTCGACGACAATGGTGCTGCCATCGAGCTTCCAGCCAAAGTCACAGCCGATCAGGCCAAAGAATTTGCGCAGATCGCCGTTCGTGTCTGCGAAACGTTGGAATGCCGGGGGCTTTCTCGTGTGGACTTCTTCTTAAGAAAGTCCGATGGTGCGATCTTGGTGAACGAGATCAACACCTTGCCCGGCTTCACCAAGATTTCGATGTACCCCAAGATGATGGAACAAACCGGCCGCACCTATGCAGGACTCATCGACGAACTGATCCGACTCGCCATCGAGCGCCGCGAAGAAGAAGCCAGCCTGCGCGTCAATGCGTAAACGTCGCGTAAACGCCGGCATAAGGGGCCGTACTCGGATTGAGTACGGTTTATGGTCAAGCTAGGCGTAATCCAAATTGATTCCGAATCTCGCCTGAGACCTAATTTCCAGTGATGCTGATTCGGAGGCTCAGAAACTTTCTGCTGACTCGCCACACACTTGCACCTTTTGTCGACGAATGGGTGCGTGGCAGCGTTCAGCTTCCGATGGACACAGAGTCTGAGATTCAGGTTTCAATCGCCCTCGATCTCAATGAAATCCGCGCTGCTATCGAGCTCCTCAACCGATCCTACAAAGAACTTGGCTACATCAATGCTGAAGAGCGCCTTCTGGAAATTAACAAATACATCGCGCAACCAGACGCAGCCGTCCTGATTGCAAAACTAGGTGACACCATCATTGGCACGCTCACTGTCGTACAGCGAAATGCCATGCGCCTTCCGGCAGAGGATGCTTTCTCGCTGGATACACAGTTGGCAGCGACCGAGCGAGCGGGCGAATTCACGTGCCTCGTGGTGGAACCACGGTTTCGCCGACGCCAAGGTTTTCAAGCCACGTTTTTACTGATGCGATATGCCTACTGGCTCTCCGCGAATCGCTTCGCCCTGGATAAGATCTTCGTCGTCTGCCAACCCGAACACGTCGCCTTCTATCGCGGGCTCTTTGGTTTTCGCCTGATCGAGGGGAAAAACACAGTGAACGACTACAAAGGCAGTCCGGCCGCGTGTGTGCTCTTGGATGTGATCGATGCCCAAACCCACATGCGAAATGTGATGAGCCGGCGACATAAAACAAAGTCCATTGCGGATTTTTTCTTTCGCTGCCCACAAGGCCTTCAAATAAGGAATTTCAGCCATGTGTCGGCCTCACATCAACCAACCTGGAGCTCAAAGAAGCTCGAACTTCTGCTTTCCACAGGTGGCTTCGCACTCTCTCAGATGAGCCTACAAGACCGAAAAAAACTCGCCGCCGGCTATTTCGATTCGCGACTCAACCGGCTCCTCAATCCCATGCTCGAAAAGGAAGACTCACGTCGTCATCGACGCCACTTGGTGATGGTCGATGCTGTCGCCATGGATGCCAACACACAAAACCTCACCTTCGGAATTGCACGCAACATCTCGTGGGTCGCGTTCGAGTTTGTCAGCCAAAAAGAAATCTCGGCGCAGGCCAACCTGTTTTTCAAGTTGGACTTTGCCGATTTGACCGCGAGCTACGTCCGGGCCCGAATTCTTCGAGCAGAAGAACGAGTCAACTACTGGAACTATGTGGTGGCAATCACCGAGGCGGACGAGGCTTGGACAAAAATGCTCAAGCTCTGGGAGCAAGAGACATGACACC
>CAKQVW010000019.1 GCA_934277865.1 uncultured Pseudobdellovibrionaceae bacterium
CGGCATGATAGCGGAAGCTCACGTTCCCGAATCGGACGTTGCCAAATGTCGCTTCGAGATTCGCTCGCGAGTTGTCGTCCTGCTCTTGCTCTTCACGCAAGAGCGCAAACACACGTTCACCGGAAGAAACGCTGTTTTGAAAGAGCTGATACTTCTCCAGAATATTTCGCAGCGGATCGGCAAAGTCTTTCACGTGAAAGATGAACGCGATCATTGCACCTGTTGAGATCGTACCGTCCGCCGTGATCCAGCCGCCGGCGTAGAGTGCCGTCGCCACGGTGACAGCCGTGAACAACGAGACGGTCGGGTGAAAGAGGGCGTACAGCGAAACCGTCCTCAAGTTGGCGTCGCGGTACACGCGCGAGAGCCCTTCAAAGCGTTGTCGCTGTGTTCCGACTCGGTTGAAGAGTTGTAGCACGCGAACACCGGATACGGTCTCCGCGACAAATGCATTGATGGCGGAGACATGTTTCTTGGCTTCGCGGTTTGCCACCAAGATTTTGTCGGAAAGCAAAAAAGCGATCCAGACCATCGGCGGAGCAACCAGCAGCGTGACCAGCGTCATCTTCCAGGAAATCAACGACATCGCAATCGTGATCGTGATCAGCGCCACACAGCTTGAAAACACGCTTAGTAGCCCCTGGTGGAACAGCTCGGTCAGGCTAACTGTGTCGGATGTGAGGCGAGTCACGATTCGACCGCTTGCGACGCGGTCGAAGTAGGCCACGGGCAACTTCTGAACGTGATTCACAAGATGATCGCGAAGTCGAAACAGCACACGATTGCCCACTTTTGCAAACCAAGTCGTGATTCCGACCTGCATGCTCATCTGCAGAATTTCGAGCACAAAATAGAGGGCTGCAAGCTTCAGCAGCATTTCCATGTCTTTGCCGATGACACCTAGGTCGATGGCCTTTCCCAGCACCGACACCACGGCTCGGCCGATGATGGCGTGGATGAGAACAAGCCCAATCACACTGAACGTGGAGCCCCAGTCGCCGCGAAAGTACGGCTTGAGTTCGCGCAAGAGCCCGAGAACTCCTAGGCCACCGGAAAGCTGATCGTGACTATCGGAGTCTTGTTCCAGCCGACTCATGTCGAAGCTCCTTGCGCGGTTTCGGAGGTTTCTCCTTGGAGAGCACACAGATTGCGATAGGTTTCGCTGTTTTGCATGGCCGCATTATGTGGCCCCAGGAATTCGATCTCGCCATTGTTTAACACCATGATGAAATCGCAGTCGCGAACGGCTGGTACGCGGTGAGAAATCACGATCATGGAAACCGGCTTTTGTGAATCCCGAGCTTTCAGGTACGTCAGCAGTTCTCGTTCGGTTTTTGCGTCGACCGCTGAAAGGCTGTCATCCAAGATGACGAGCTGAGCGGGTGAGGTTGGGTGCCCTTCGGCAATCTGCGCCAGGCTTCTTGCCATCGTCATGCGCTGTCGCTGTCCACCAGAGAGGTTGACACCTTTTTCTCCTAGCCACGCACGAAAGGCCAGCGGCAGCCGTTCAACTTCGTTTCGAATGTGGACGGCATCGGCAACAGCCAAGGCGTCGGCGTGAGGCGCCGCCGCCTCTTGATGATTGCGTCCAAATAGCAGGTTGTTCTCGATTGTTTGCGAAAACAAAAACGCTTCTTGTGGCGTCACCGCCAAAAGCGCGCGCCAGTTCTGCACGTCGAGATCACGAAGATCTAGGCCCGTCGAGTTGTCCGAACCATTGAGGAGAATCGTGCCGCGGGGGACTTCTCGAACGCGGGTCAGAAGGTGAACGAGTGTCGATTTGCCGCTGCCTACGGGGCCGATAATTCCGAGGCGTTGTCCCGCTTTCAAAGTGAAGTTCAGATTGGAGAGAGCAGGAAGCTGCGAGTCCGGATAGGTGTACGACAGGTTTTTCACTTCGATCGATTCAAATTTCGAAATCATGAGAGAGCCCTCGCCGCGGACTTCGGGCTCGGCCTTGAAAACCTCAGCCATGCGGTCGTAGCTCGAGCGTGCTTGGCTCAGCATTGAAAATCCAGACCCGAGAGCCGCCATCGGCCAGATCATGCGTTTGATGTATTCGTGAAAAGCGACGAAGGTTCCCAATGTGACGGCACCACTGAGAACATCTTTTGAGCCCCAGGCGAGAAGAATCACGCTGCCCGCGGCAACGCCGATTTGCAGAGCGGGTTCAAAGAAGGCGTCGTAGCGCGCAAGCAGATTGCTCGAGTCGGCGTAGGTTTGCGAAAACTCGCGATGTTTTTGCTGACGGTTTTCTTCTTGAGAAAAACCTTTCACGACTCGAATTCCGGCGACCAGCTCCTGCGTATAACCGCTCAACGCGGCGAGGTCGTTTTGGTTCGTTCGGCTGACACGTCCGATTCGGTCTTCCATGAAGCGAATGATAAAAGGAATCAGCGGAATCAGTATCAGTGATTTCCAAGTCCATTCCCAAGATATCGAGATCATGAATGGCACGATGAACGTGATCAATAAAATGCCGTCCATCAAAATCAGAAGGCCGGGCCCGATTCCCATGCGAAACGTATTCACGTCGTTGATCATGAGACTCATCAATTCGCCGGTCGGGTTTTTTTCAAAGAACCTCGGACCAAGCGACGTGTACTTTTCAAACAGTCGATTGCGAAGGTCTTCGGCGACCGAGTGATGAAAGCGGCCAAAATGCACGCGCCACTGATGGCGAAAACTGACCGCGCCCGCCATGAAAAGCAGATACAACCCAACAGCTCGGGTCAGGGCCGACAGATCGCGATCGGCAATGGCATCGATGGCCTTCATCAGCGCAAACGGCGTCAGCACGTCGAAGAGATTCGTGAGCGCGAGCGTGACCGTGCCCAGAGAAAACGGCTTCCAAAATTTTCGGACCTAGGAGGCGACCGGCTTTGCGTCGTCGATCGGTGTCTCGGTCAGACTAGGGGAGGGTTTTAAGGCGGGGGTCATTTCGGGTCCTGTTCCTGTCGAGAAAGATTTGCCCAAACGAGGCCGTTTGTCGACCTCGCCGCTCTCATGTTGTTTTCATTGCCCGCCCTCGGAGCTGCTTTCTCGGGGGGCTCGTTGACCCGGGGCGACATAGGCCGTATGCAAGGCCCCATGGCTTCTTTCGCGACAGACGGCGCTTTGAAAGTGTGGCTCGACCGCTTTCTGACCCCATTGGACGATCCTGGTTCGCGACTGTTTTACCTGAATATCCTCGCGGCGGCGCTCTTGGCGGTGTTCTACCTCGTGGTGGTTCTGCGCGCTCCGCTTGGCGTGCGGACAGATCGCGCGACCAGCTTTCGGCGACGGTTGGCAAATGCTCTCGGCTTTCGCCGCAAATATTGGTGGAACCGGTCGGCCAAGGCCGACTACGCGCTTTATTTCTTGAACTCGGTGCTGAAGGTTTTGCTGTTCATTCCTTTTCTCGATTTTGGGTTTCGCATCTCGCAGTGGACGGTGAATGGCCTCTTGGCCATTGGTGGTGACTTTGTCGAGCTTCGGCCCAGCTTCGGGTGGTTGCTGGCGTTCACCTTGGCAAGTTTTGTCTTTGATGACTTCCTTCGCTTTTTTCATCACTGGCTGATGCACAAAGTGCCCTGGCTCTGGCCCTTTCACGTCGCGCACCACTCGGCTCGTGTTTTGACGCCGATGACTCTCTACCGCACGCACCCCGTGGAAGCTGCGATGGCGGCCATTCGCAATAGTATCAGCCTCGGCGTGGCCACCGGCGTGTTTCTGTTTCTGTTCCGTGGGCACTTTCATGTGCTGACGTTTTTTGGAGTGAACGCCTTCGGGCAGATGTTCAATTTCCTCGGTGCCAACCTTCGACACTCGCAGTTGCCGCTGGGGTTTGGTTGGCTCGAGCAGGTGATCATCAGTCCGGCTCAGCACCAGATCCACCATTCACGAGATGAGCGCGACTTCGACCGAAACTTTGGTGTGTCGCTGGCGATCTGGGATCGGCTCTTCGGGAGCCTCATGCTGTCGGGAGAGCGAACGCAGGCCCTGCGCGAGGGTCGGCTTCGATTTGGAGTTCGAGGGGCGTCGGCTTTTGACCTTCAGAAGATTTTATTGGGGCCATTTGTCCCATCCCATAGCCCTTCTCGGTGGGGTTCTCATTTAGGTTCTCATTTAGGTTTCAATGCGGTTTCAGGTGTCTTGCAAGAGGGTAAAGGTGTGGACGTTGGTGAGAACCCGAAGCAAACAGACAGTCGACCTACCGATGAAATTGAACCCAAGGGGAGTTCTTCTGTGAAATCGAACTTGAAAACAAACTTGAAATCTAAGCTCGCCGTTTTGTCGATGCTCGCTGTGGGCATGTTTGCAAATGCTGCTCATGCTGACCTGACGATCTACACAGACCGTCCAACTGCACGCGTGCAAACTGTTGCAGACGAGTACACTCAGCTGACCGGCGAGAAAGTCACTA
Organism: uncultured Pseudobdellovibrionaceae bacterium; assembly: GCA_934277865.1. Taxonomy (GTDB): domain Bacteria; phylum Bdellovibrionota; class Bdellovibrionia; order Bdellovibrionales; family JAMPXM01. The sequence goes on from CAKQVW010000019.1 coordinate 4,406, forward strand.
TTGTCGAAATGGCGTACGGAGATCTCGTAAAACGTTTGAATGCCGAAGGCGCGGCTTCGCCGGCCGATGTGCTTTTTGTAAAGGACCTGGTTTACTTGGCTGAGCTTGCAAACGACGGCCGCTTGCAGCCGATGGTCTCGACAGTCGTCGACACGGAGATCGCACCTCAGATGAAGGATCCTAAAAATCTTTGGACAGCCGTCACGATTCGCGGTCGCACATTGGTTTACGATCCAAGTCGCGTCGATGCAAAAGAGCTGAAAGGTTACGAAGACCTCGCCGACGTGAAGTGGGCGGGTCGTCTTTGTGTGCGCACCTCGAAATCGGCGTACAACGAAGCACTTGTCGCGGGCCTTATTGAGGTGCACGGCTACTTAAAAGCAAAAGACATCGTCGACGGCTGGGTGCAAAATCTCGCGGCTGACCCAATGCCAAACGACAACGCGGTTCTCGAGGCGGTTGCTAACGGAACTTGCGACGTTGGAATCACCAACACTTACTACTTAGGTGCGGCGATCGCAAAAAACCCAGCGTTCCCGGTTCGTGCTCATTTCGCCGATCAAAACTCGACAGGGATGTTTGGCAACGGAACCGGTGCAGGTGTCGCGGTCAATTCCAAGCAATCGGCGGCTGCGACCAAGTTCATCGAGCTTCTCTTGAGTGAAAAACATCAGCTTGCAATGTCGGCTGCGCACTTTGACTACCCTGCGAAAATGGGACTTGTTCCAACGACGCTGGTCAAAGACTGGGGCACTCCGAAGTACAACGATGCAAATTGGACCAAGGTTGGAGGCCGTGCAGCGGAAGCGCGCACGATCTTCTCAGAAGTGAACTACAAATAAAAAGTAGGGCAGAATGGGCGAAAAGAAATTGAACGACAAACATTTAGAATCGTTCAAGGGCCTCGCGGCGAATGCGAGGCTTCGCCCTTTTCTGGCGTCGATCGTCCTTCACGCGGCTTTATTGATGGCGCTGTTTGCAGGCGGACCTTTGTTTGGGACCTCTTGGAAGCAGCTCGATGTCGAAAGTGGTCCTTTGGAAGTGATGTTGATGTCTTCGCCGTCTCAGGTGGCATCTGTTCGTAGCCGGTTAAAGCCAGTGCGCGAGGTGAAACCTGTTTCGACGAAACCAGTGGTGACACCACTTTCGGAGGATGTTGCGACTGGAGAGAGAGAGAATCCAGAAACTCAGCCGACGATCCAGCCATTGGCCGCGTCCGACTCTACAGCTCATTCCAATGTCGGATCCAGCGGCAATTTCGCAGGATCGGCAGGAGCGAATTCACCAGAGGCTCGCTACTTGGCCGAAATCCGAGCGCTTTTGGACGCCAAAAAAGAGTATCCAATTGCCGCGAGACGCATGGGCCATCGTGGCCGCGTGGTCGTGCGCTTTGTTCTCGCACGCGACGGTCACGTGCAGAAGGCTGAAATCGTTCAGCGCAGTGCTAGTGAAATTCTCAATCGTGCGGCTCGAGGGCTGATAGACGGCCTTCGCACAGTGAAGCCATTTCCACAAGAAGTGGCCTTGAGCGAATGGGCCGTCGTGGTGCCGATCGAATATCAGATGTGATGTCCGAGATCGTCGGAAAGCGGGCCGCGCAGAGGCCTTGGCGGAAAATGGGCCAGAAAAATGGACCAGAAAAATGGACCAGAAGTTTGGACCAGCGAGCTAGGAGTAGGAGTGACGTCGATGAAAACAAGCAAACACGTTTCCCATTTGATGGGTGTCTTGGCTTTGGCGACCGCGCTTGTGGGTTGCAGCGACTTCTTTAATTCGCAGAAGAGCGGACCCACGAGCGAACGTCTTGGTGGTGAAGTTCAAGGTCCAAAACGTCCCGACGTGAACCCGCTTCCTCCGGGATTTGAAAATCCCAACCAGGGCAAATTCTCGGAAGAGAAGATGATGGTCAATATCGGCCTAAATGTCCTTTCGCCGGCTGCTCAGGATGTGGCTCTGGAAACCTCGGTTCTTGAAAAGCGATTGCTCAAAGCCTGTGGCCAAGCGCAAGCGGCGGAAGATCTCGATCTCGCGGATTGGGATGAGGCTCGCCTGCAGTGGAAGCGTGCGATGTTGGCGTATCACCGTGCGGACAGCTTTCCGGTGGGGCCGCTTTGGGCAGATGACAAAAAACTCTCCAGTCGTCTCTACGCATGGCCGCTGTTTAACCCGTGCGGGATTGATGCGGAAACTGTGAAAACAAAGGAGGGCATCGGAACTGCGGCAAGCGACCTTCCAACTCCCGTGCGTGGTCTTGGTTCGCTTGAGTACCTCTTGTTCGAAGAGGGCATGAAGACGCGCTGTAATTCTCGCGCTTATCCGCAAGTGGTGAAGTGGACGTCTCTTTCAACAGAAGAAAAACGTCTTGATCGTTGCCGAGTGGCTCTGAAAATCGCCAGCGACATTCGTGCTTTGGCGCAAGAATTTGCCGACCAGTGGAACCCCGCGGGGCGCAACTACACTCGTCGGTTTATCGACAAGTCGGACGCTGCGATGCCAAACGTATTGAGCGCAACCAATGCGCTAACGGATTCGCTGTTTCAGATCGAAACTTTGAAAGACCAGCGACTGGCGCGTCCGCTTGGACTCATCAAGGAGTGCGCGTCAGAGTCGGGCGTCTGCCCAGAAGATGCGGAACATCCCTTCTCAGGCCTTGCGCTTGAAGCGGCGACGGCTCGGTTGGCCGGATTTCAAGATGCCTTTTTGGGACGTTTTTCTGATTCCTCGAGTGGGAAGTCTGTCGACGGATTTGGTCTCGACGATCTTCTTGTCGTCCGTGGCCACGGCGAAATCGCATCTCGCCTAGGGGATGCCATTGAAAAGGCTCGCCGCGGATTTTCAGCGGTTCGCTCGCTCAAGCTGGCCGACGTGATCGCCGGGATGTCGAAAGACGAGTGTGTGGCGTCGACAGCTACCGATCGCAAGGTCGAAATCTGTGCGCTTTATCAAGATATTCGAGTGATCACGACTTCGCTAAAGACCGAGTTTCTTGCGGTCCTGGCGCTTCGTGCTCCGCCCACTTACCAAGGTGATAACGACTAATGCGTCTTGCTCTGACATCGAGATTTTTCTCAGGCCGCGTGTTTGCCGCGGCCTTGTTTTGTTTCCTCTTTTCGCCTTTCGCCTCGACGTCTGCGGTGGCCGAAGAGGAGAAGGTGGCTTCGTCCGAAACTGCGTCTGAAGAGGCCCCAGTTCTTGCGCGCGCCGAATCGCAGTTGGACACGATTCGGGTCTTAGGCGCTTCGCGCTTTGATCTGACTCAGCCGACGGCTCCAACACGTGTCTCAAAGAAAAAGCTCGAGGCGATGCAGACCACGAATGTGGCTGAGGCGTTGAAGTCGGCGCCAGGTGTTTATGTGCGCGAAGAAGACGGGCAGGGGCTTCGCCCGAACATCGGTCTTCGCGGCACAAATCCAGATCGCTCAAAGAAAATTGTGATCTTGCAAGATGGCATCTTGGCCGGCCCGGCTCCGTACTCGGCTCCGGCGGCGTATTACACACCCTCGATGTTGCACACCTCTTCTTTGGACGTGATGAGTGGGTTCACGGCAGTGCACTATGGGCCAAACTCGATCGGCGGAGCGGTGAACTACTTCACGCCCGAGCTTCCGTCCTTTGATGTCGGCTACGGGCTCCAGCACAAGCTGGATCTTGGCTACGGCTCGTTTGGTACGGCTCGCGCAGTGCTTGCGACACGTGGTGTGCTTGAGGACACGAAGCTTTCCTACCATCTTCAGATCGCGCGCGTTTCCACCGACGGATTTAAGAAGCTCGATGGCGGCGGGCCAACGGGTTTTGCGCAAAACGACGTTCTGGCGAAATTTCGCCTGGGATCCAAATGGCAGATTGGGTTTGGTTTTGCCGATGAGCTCTCGCACGAAACGTATCTGGGGCTTTCGCAAGAGGACTTCGATCAGAGTCCGTATCGACGCTACCGCGCCTCCATGAAAGACGAGATGCAGTGGTCGCATTGGCGCGCGCAAATCGACTACGAAGATTCGTTTACCAACGGCGACTCCTGGAGCATCACGGCCTACCATCGTCGTTTCCACCGCGACTGGTATCGTCTAGACCGTTTTCGCGGCGCCGGCTCGCCCTCGCTTCGCGAAGCTCTCAACAATCCGAACTCCAACACTCTGTTTTACGATATTCTACGAGGCGCGGACACGTCGACAGTTGGTTCAAACGGTGAGCTCGTCGTCTTCAGCAACGATCGCAAATACCTCTCCCAAGGCCTCCAATTCAAATGGGTCGGCGAACAGAAGGTACCTCCTTGTTTTTTGATTTGCACCGCGTCGGAAGACGGCAAAAACTCAGGCGACGAGAACTTGGGAGCCGAGTCGGCGGGCAAGCACGCTTACCAGCGATTTTTGCGTCTCCACCAAGATCGCATCGATCGCGATCACACGTACGACTACTATGAAATGCTCAGCGGTGAGATGGCTCGCACCGCAGCGCCTTCGCAAACGGATCGCCAAAACAGCGAAGAAGCCGTCTCTTGGCTGCTAAGTTCGCAAGACGACTTTTCCCTAGGGAATTGGGTGTTCACAGCCGTTGGACGTCTTGAAGCTGTCAATTTTGAATTCAAAGATAAATTGACGGGACTTGAAAAGTCGCGATCGGACTTCGTGTTTGTTCCGGGGGTAGGTGCTTTAAGAAAATTCGGTGACGACTTTTCTGCGCGCGTGAGTGTGAATCGTGCGGTCACGGTCGCAGGCCTAGATGCCGGTGGTGCCGAACGTCGCGAAGAGGCGATCAACTACGAACTGGGATTTAAATACTTCGGCGGTGACCAAGATCTGCAGGCGGACCTTACGTTTTTCTACAACGACTATCAAAACCTCACCGGCACGTGCACGGCCTCGTCTGGATGTGCAATCGCGGCACTTGATTCCCAGCTAAACGGCGGCAAGGCCCGCGTTGCAGGGGCTGAGCTTCGTTTGGCGGAGGGGTGGATGCTGGGTTCCGTGTGGGTGCCTTTGGAGTTCAACCTGACGTTGATCTCGGCTGCATTTGAAAACGACTTCACGCCAGCGACACCCGGTGACTGGGGAGCAGGGCCGGTAAAAGTCGGCGATCCTCTTCCCTACGTGCCGGAGGCGCAATACCGCGTGACGGTGGGTGCTGATTGGCGAAAGCTCTCGCAGGAATTCACTCTCACGTACCAGTCGCGCACCTATGATCAAAGTGCTCAGGCGGGTCGCCTAGAGATTCCTGCATTTGGCGTGTTTGATTATTCGGTGGCTTACCGGTTTGGTGAAAAGCCTGCGGACGACGGAAGCACTGGGCAGCACCAGCTGCGGCTCAAACTGGATAATATCTTGGGTCGTGAGTACGCGGTCGCCGCCCGACCATTTGGCCTTCGCCCCGGAAAACCGTTCTCAGCCCTCCTCGGGTACCGCCTTGTTTTTTGATTTGCACCGCAGCATTCCGATTGCCGTCATTTCGCGAGGACGATTTGAAAGGCCCGTTCGCGTGGCTTTCCCTAGCTGATTGCGGCTGCCTTGCAGGCTCGCTGAGCATGCGAAAGAAGATCGGTTTAGTTTCGGACATTCCTTTTCATCTCTGCGCGAGAACAAATGAGCGGACGGACTTCGGACCACCGTTGCACGTGGTTTGGTCTCACATGGAGAACTATCTCTATTTCATCCATCACGCTTACGGCGTTCGCATTCACTCTTTCGTACTGATGCCCAATCACTTTCATCTTATTGCGAGATTCCCAAACGGGAATTTGGGACCGGCGATGAACTACTTCATGCGCGAAACCAGCAAAGCGATCGCTCGTGATGCCGGGCGTGAGAATCATATCTGGGGGACGAGAGTGTTTCGATCGTTGATTCGCTCGCTGCACTACTTTTCGCACGCCTACAAGTACGTCTATCGCAATCCGGTCGAAGCGAATCTCTCGAAGCGGGTCGAGGAGTACTTCTTTTCGACGTTGCCTTGTTTACTTGGTATGAAACACGGTTTGATCCCGCTAGAGGCGGACGACTATTTGTTCGAGGACTTGCAAGCCCAGCTTGAGTGGCTCAACCACTCGCCGGCCGAAGCCGACAAAGCGGCGATCAAGGCGGCGCTACGCAGAAGTGAATTTTCGATTCCGCGCGAGAGAGCGACTCAAAAGGCAAATCTCTTAGAAGTCATGAGATACTGAGCGGTTTTTGTCGCCACAAAAGAAAACACCGCGCCTTTTGGACGCGGTGCAAATCAAAAAACAAGGAGGTACCTTAGAGTTTTTCTACGGAGAGTTTGCCGTTGGTGGTGGCTTTGGACGAGAGGTTGTTGATTGGCTTCGTGGCCTTCATGACCGCTGCTTTCAATTCCTCGACTGTCGCTTTCGGGTTGTCCGAAAGATACAGTGCTGCAGCACCCGAAACGTGCGGTGCAGCCATCGATGTTCCATCCCAAGTGACAGTGAGACCGAATTGCGGGAAGTCGATCACTTTGTCGCTGTAACCGTTGCCGACAGTTGTCGAATATACGGCAACACCAGGTGCTCCCATGTCGACAGTTGTTGCGCCCCAGTTCGAGAACGTGCCGAGCGTGTCCGCCTTGTCGAGAGCGGCAACCGACACGATGTTGTCGTGTGGGTAGCTCGCAGGATAAGCCGGCATTTTGCTTGTGTCGTTGTCGTAACCGCGGCCTTGCGCATCGCCGTTCCCTGCGGCTGCGACGAAGAGCTGACCAGCGAGGCGAGCTTCTTCGATGATGTCGCGAAGAGCTTGGTTGCCGACGGCGTCGTTAGGGTCTTCGCCAGAAGAACCCCAAGAGTTGGAAGACACACGTACTCCCATTTTGATGGAGTATGCGATGGCTTTGATCGCCGCTTCGGTCGAACCTTCGCCTTTTTCGCTCAAGAATCGGAGCGCCATGATCTTCGCTTTTGGTGCGACACCATGGATGCCTTTGCCGTTGTCGCCACGAGCTGCGACGTTACCCGCGCAGTGTGTACCGTGGCCTGGGTTGCCTCCGCCAAAGAGAAGATCCATGGGATCAACCGAGAGATCGTAAGGCTTGTTGTCGTCGGTGACGAAATCCCAGCCAACCACGTCGTCGATGTAACCGTTTCCGTCATCATCGACGCCGTTTGACGACTTGTCGCGGCCTTGGCCATCAAGTCCCATTTCGCCTGGGTTTCTCCACATATTGTCGACAAGGTCTTCGTGAGTGTAGTCGACGCCCGAGTCGAGAACGGCAACGACAACTCCTTCACCGCGGTTGCCTTTCCAAGCGTTCACAACGCCGTTGTCGATCATGCCCCATTGGTTGTTGGCAAGACCGTCGGCGCCCGTGCCTGGAGCTTTCACCGCAGGAATTGGCGGATTGTCTGGCTTGGCTTTGCTGCTAGGAACACCGGCGAGAACTTGGTCGACGGTGCGGCCATCCGCTGTCTTCATTCCGGCTTTTCGCAACGTGTTTGCGAGAGCGTCGCGCTGGCGAGCGTTTTGAATTCGGTAGTCATTCAAGAGGCGGATCGGGTAGTTCGGCTGAACAAGGCGCACGCCCGGAATCGCTTGCAGGGCCTTCATCGAAAGTCGGATCGACTTGGTTGGAGCCTTGATCGAGACCCAGTGCGAGTCGTCATGCAGGCGACCGGTAAGAGTTTCCGCCTGGCCGCCGACCTGCGCCGTGAGACCTTTGAGGGTCTTCATCGCCGAAGCCGACTTTCCAGAGTCGACCTTGATCAAGAAGTCGACGGCGTGACCGGAGCCTGTGCTGCTAGAATTTGCAGCAACTGCTTCGATCGCCAGTGTTAAAGTGAAGATTCCGGCAAGGCCGGCCACAAGTGAAAGCGCCATCAGTTTGCCAAAACGATTGGCAGTGGCGCGAGTGTTACTGGACATGTCCCCTCCCTAGAGTGACTTGAAAACAAGCAGGTTCCCTCCGAATCTGCCTGTTTTCAGTTCGGACCGGAGCTCTCCCTGAGCTTGGGTCCGTCAGACGCTTCCATGCTTCTGAGTTGATCTATATGAGGAAAGTCTAGGCACCAGACTTTTGGCTCGTCCAATAGTTTTCCGCGCCAAGGAAAACTGGAAGCCCTGCGTCGCGACGGCGGACCGAGCGGGCTCAGGGATTCCTTCGGAGTCGTCGTTCCTGGCTTTGCTTAAGAGAAAACTCGATGTTACTACTCCTACGTCAAGTGCTTAAAACTTCTGGCGGTTCATGAAATTCGGGAAGGTCTCGGACGCGGATCACTCAGGTGAAAAATCTGATTGAAAACCAAATGGAACGAGTCAACAACCTGAATGAAAGTGAATCGAGAATGGGAGCATAAGCCAGTTAGCGAGCGACGAGGCTCGGAGGAATCTTCATGGGTGAATCTCAAAACAATCAATCAACGGACTTACTTCATCCACCTGGAGCGCAGCCGCTGATCGCAAGTCTCAATGACCGTGCACTCGAGGAGATGTCGAAGTCTTTCGCGTTTGCAACTCGTCTAGATGATCTCGTTGCGTGGGGTGCGAAAAACGCTCTGTGGCCACTTCCATATGGAACCGCTTGTTGTGGAATCGAACTGATGTCGGTGATGGGGCCGAAGTATGATCTCGCGCGCTTTGGTGCGGAGGTTGTTCGCTTCTCACCACGTCAAGCCGACTTGCTTCTTGTTGCGGGAACGATCACGGAAAAAATGGTTCCGGTTCTTGTTCACATCTACGAGCAGATGCTGGATCCCAAGTACGTGATCTCGATGGGCGCTTGCGCATCCAGCGGTGGGTTCTATCGTTCGTATCACGTTCTGCAAGGTATCGATAAAGTGATCCCGGTCGACGTATTTGTTCCGGGTTGCCCGCCAACACCAGAGGCCGTTCTCGACGGAGTCATGACTCTTCAGCGCATGATTGCCGAGCACACACCACGCCCATGGCGTGACAACTGGAAGCGGCCCTCCTTCTTGAAGCCTCTCGAATAACGAAAAAAGCTCATCCGGAAATCTGGAGACGAAATGGAAACGACAACAACGAATGATCAGCCTCGGGACTACGTTCGCGAGCTAGGGATAGCAGCAGCGGACGGTCACAAGTTCCTCACGACACCAGTGGGTGACGATGTTCTCGAGATCAACAAAGACTCGGTCACCGAGGTCTTCCGCCGCGTCAAGGATTCAGGCAAATTCGACATGCTCATCGACGTCACGTGCGTCGATCACTCGAAACTGACTCCTGGTCGCAAGAAGCGCTTTGATGTGGTTTACCACCTGTTCTCGACCAAGACGTTTTCGCGCCTGCGCGTGAAGGCACAAGTCGGCGAGGACGAGACGATTGCCTCGATCACGCCTATCTATCGCGGCGCAAACTGGTTTGAGCGCGAGGCGTTTGACATGTTTGGCGTGCGCTTTGATGGCCACCCCAATCTCACGCGCATCCTCACGCACCACGAATTTGTCGGGCATCCGCTGCGCAAGGACTACGATGCGGACCAACAGCAGCACTGTTCGTCGGCGCTTCCGGTTCATTTTCAGCCAGATCCGAACTTCAAGTCGGAAGGTCGTCAGTTGGTGCCGCTCAACATCGGGCCATCGCATCCGGCGACACACGGAACTCTTCGCATCATGGCGGAGATCGACGGCGAGATGATCGCACGTGCAAACGTGGAGATCGGGTTCTTGCATCGTTGCTTCGAGAAAATGGCGGAAACACATCCGTACAATCAGGTGATCCCGTATACGGATCGTCTGAACTATTGCTCGGCCCCAATGAACAACATCGGCTACTGCAAAGCGGTCGAGCGTCTCTTGGGTGTTGAGATCCCGCAAAAAGCACAAGCGATGCGCGTGATCTTGGCCGAGCTTTCGCGCGTGATCGACCACTTCATCTGCTTGGGTGCGATGGCGGTCGACCTTGGAGCTCTGACGGGTTTCTTCCATCTCTTCACGTATCGTGAATTGGTGTACACGCTGTTTGAAAAGCTCTGCGGGGCACGCCTCACGGTTTCGATGACTCGAATCGGCGGCATGGCGCAAGACGCTCCGGAAGGTTGGTTCGACGACGTTTTGGATGCCGTGAAAAAACTCAACGCCGCTGTCGACGAACTCGATCGCCTTTTGACTGGCAACAAGATCTGGCAACAGCGCACGCAGAACATCGGTGCGATTTCAGCTGAAGACGCGATTTCGTGGGGCTACACCGGACCATGCCTGCGTGCCGCGGGTGTCGGTATCGATCTTCGCAAAACTCAGCCGTACTACATGTACGACCAGCTTGATTTCAAGATTCCGGTTGGCACAACTGGCGACGTCTTTGACCGCTATCTCGTGCGTGTTGCCGAGATGCGCGAGTCGCTGAAGATTGTCGAGCAGGTTTGCAAAAACGTTCCGGCTGGCGATTACACGATTCGCGACAAGTCGATCGTGCTTCCCGAGAAATCGGAAGTTTACGGAAACATCGAAGGCCTCATGAACCACTTCATGCTTGTGATCAAAGGTCTTCGTCCGCCTGTGGGCGATCTCTACGACGCAACCGAGGCGGCCAATGGCGAGCTTGGATTTTACTTGGTCAGCGACGGCAGCGGACGTCCCTATCGTTTGAAGGTGCGTCCTCCTTGCTTTGCGATTTACCAGTCTTTCCCAGACTCGGTGACGGGCGGACTTCTTTCCGACGTTATTCCAATCATGGGATCGATGAACCTCATTGCCGGCGAGCTCGATCGTTAAGAGGAAGATATGTTTAAGCTCTCAGAAGATGGTTTGAAATACGTTAAATCCGAACTCACTCGCTACGAGACGAAACAGTCGGCGATCATTCGCTGTTTGTATCGCGCGCAAGACGAAAACGGTGGCTGGGTCAGCCCCGAAGTCATCGCGCATCTCTCCGAAGTGATGGAAATCCCAGCGGCGCAGATTGAAGAAGTCGCGACGTTCTACACGATGTTCAACAAAACTCCGGTTGGCAAAAACCACATCCAAGTCTGCGTGACGCTGACTTGTGGAATGATGGGCGGCCGCGAGCTTTGCGACAAGATGATGAAAGAAGCAGGCTGCACAAAAGAGGGCGAAGTCTCGCCAGACGGCCTGTTCACTTTCTCGAAAGTGGAATGTCTTGGCAGCTGCGACACGGCGCCAATGCTTCAGGTGAATCGCGATCCATACATTGAAAATCTCACGACAGAAAAAGGTCTCGAACTGGTGAAAAGCCTTCGAGCGAAAGGGCGGGGTCACTGATGGCTGAGACGAAGTATCTCTCGGAACATTATCATCTCCCAGAGTTTAAGACGCTTGAGGGTTACAAAAAGCACGGCGGTTATCAGCAGCTGGCAAAAGCTCTGAAAATGGAACCGCAAGCGATCATCGACGAAGTGAAAGCTTCGGGCCTTCGCGGCCGCGGTGGTGCGGGCTTTGCCACAGGTGTGAAGTGGGGCTTTTTGCCCAACAACGGCGAACCTCGTTATCTGCTTTGCAACGCCGATGAATCCGAACCTGGCACCTTCAAAGATCGTGTGATGATGGAGAAGGCTCCTCATCAATTGATCGAAGGCATGTTGATCTCGGCGTTCGCGATCAAAGCGAAGAAAGCCTACATCTACATTCGCGGTGAATACATGGGGCCTGCGGCGATCTTGGAAAAAGCGATCGCCGAAGCGAAAGCAGCGGGTCTTATCGGAAAGAACATCTTGGGCAGCGGTTTTGACTGCGACCTCGATCTCTATATTGGTGCGGGCGCTTACATCTGTGGGGAAGAGACGGGAATGATCTCGTCGCTTGAGGGCTTAAAAGGCCAGCCGAAACTGAAGCCGCCGTTTCCGGCAGTTCAAGGATACCTTCGTAAACCCACGATCGTGAACAACGTCGAAACTCTTGCGGCTGTTGGTCTCATCATTCGCGATGGCGCTGCTGGCTACCGCAAGTTCGGTACCGAAAAGTCGGCTGGAACAAAACTGTTCTCGATTTCTGGTAACGTGAACAAGCCTGGTACGTACGAAGTTCCACTTGGATACAAACTCATGGACCTCATCAACAACGAATGTGGTGGCATGAAGGGTGGACGCAAACTAAAAGCCGTCGTTCCTGGCGGTTCGTCAGCTCCTGTGATCACAGCCGAAGAAGCCGAGCGCGCGACTCTCGATTATGAATGTCTGGCGCAGATGGGAACCATGCTTGGTTCGGGCGCAATTATCGTGATCGATGATTCCAACTGCATGGTCGACGTGCTTTCGACGATCTCTCACTTCTATCACCATGAATCTTGCGGGCAGTGTACACCGTGCCGCGAAGGAACTGGATGGATGGAGCGAATCATCAAGGGCATCGTTTCGGGCCACGGCAACGAAGGTGAAATCGATCTCTTGATCAAGATCGCCGACAATATGAAAGGTCGCACGATTTGCGCACTTTCAGACGCGGCGGCTCTTCCTGTTTTGAGCTTCGTTCAAAAGTTCCGCGGAGAATTCGAATACTTTATTCGCGAAAAGAAATCCCAAGTTCGCGGAGGGCAGATCTATGCACAGCTCCACCACTAATGAATCAGCACCTAAGAAAATGGTGACGATCAGCCTGAACGGTAAAGAGGTCGAAGTTCCAGAAGGATCGACGATCATCGAGGCGTTTTATCAGAACAAGCGGGACATCGCGCACTACTGCTGGCATCCAGGTCTTTCGATCGCCGGTGTTTGCCGTCTTTGCATGGTTGAGATCGAAGGCAATCCACGCCTGCAAATCGCCTGTAACACACAAGTGACTCCTGGCATGAAGGTGAACAACGCGTCGGCAAAAGTAAAAGACGCGGTGAAGTGGGGTCTTGATTTCCACTTGATCAACCACCCTCTGGATTGCCCGATCTGCGACCAAGCCGGTGAGTGTGGCCTGCAAGATCAATACATGAAGTACGGCCAGTAC